>CAILQO010000494.1 GCA_903836285.1 uncultured Chloroflexota bacterium | reverse complement strand
CGAGTGTCGGAGCGATCTCAGGTCGGCGGGGTCACAGGTGGGAGGCGTCCCCTGATCGGCGTCACGGGGTTTGTGCAACCGCATGAGAACCTTGCGGCGGGCCTGTTGCCGACCATCGGTGCGCGGTCGGCCGATGTCCACGCCGTTCAGGAGGCCGGCGGCATTGCCGTCGTCCTCCCACCAACCGACGACCCGGCGGCGATCGAACGCCTCCTCGACACCTTGGACGGCTTCGTCTTCACTGGGGGGCGCGACGTCGACCCGGCGCACTACGGCGAGGAAATCCTGAACGAGACGGTTGTGGTCTCGCCGGATCGTGACGCCTTCGAGCTGCCCCTGATCCGCGCGGCGGTTGAGCGCGACATGCCCGTGCTTGCCATCTGCCGGGGCTGCCAAGTACTCGGCGTGGCCCTCGGCGGCTCGCTCTGGCAGGACGTGCCGTCGCAACTTGAGGACCCGCAGATCCACTGGCAGAAGGCGCCGCGAGACCACGTCACCCACTCGGTTACCCTCAAGCCCGGCACGCTCCTCCACCGCATCCTCGACGTCGGGGACGCGCTCGACCTCGAGGTCAACACGTTCCACCATCAGGCGATCAAGACGGTGCCATCCGCACTGGTCGCCACAGCGCATGCCCCGGACGGGTGTGTGGAGGGCGTGGAATCGCCGGCGAGGCGGTTCGTCGTCGGCGTCCAGTGGCACCCGGAGTTTCTGGCGCCGGCGTTCGGGGTACATCGACGCTTGTTCGACGCGCTGGTCGCCGCATCGTCCACGTAGCTGATCGTCACACGGACGACCGGGTTCACACGTCTATAAGCGGTGGCGACCACCCTGGGGGCAGGTGGCCATCGCGCAGGTGGTCGAGGACCCACGCGATGCCGTCGCGGTCGTTCGACGGGGCGATGCGGTCAAGGGTCGAGGCCCCGCCGTCACGGTGCGTGATCCCGGCCCATGCCCCGGCTCGTGCCCGAGGAGTCGCGTTGCCCATGGCGACGCCAAGCCCGACGGCGCCAAGGATCTCGGCATCGTTCACGTTGTCGCCGAAGGCCGCGATCTGGCCCATCTCGATGCCGAGGTGATCGGCGAGCGCGCGCACGCCGGTCGCCTTATTTGTTTGCGGCCCGACGACCTCGAGGGCGGCCCCGGCGGTGAACTGCCCGCGCGAGAAGATGACGTGCCACAGGCGCGACGCACTGCCGAGGACGGAAGGGCGTGGCGCGTGGCGATCCACGGAGTCACGGGCGACGGCACGCCCGGTCAAGTCGTCCCGGAGATCGCGGAGGCGGTTGAGCGGCGCGAGGATCGTGAACTGCGTCGGGTCGTGCACGAACGCCTCAGCTTCGTCGAGGGGGCGGGCGCCGTGGCGGTTGTTTGCGACGTATCGCCCCATCGTCGGGTGCGCCTCTAGGTCGCCGTCGTGCCACACGATGTCGGGCAGGCCGGCATTCCCAAGCATCACGAGGGCGAGGTCGTGCGCGCGGACGACATCAAGGACGGTGCGCGCCGACGACGCAGGGAGGTGGAAGTCGGCAATCATCTGGGGGGCATCGCCGAGGGGGTCGTGCCAGACCGCGGTCCCTTGGCTCGCAACGAGGTATGTGCCAGGCAGCGCGAGCATCTCGAGGAT
>CAILQO010000493.1 GCA_903836285.1 uncultured Chloroflexota bacterium | reverse complement strand
GCCACGCGATCCACTCGATCTACGACCCCACGCAGACGCTTACTGGCGGCCCGTGGGACTACTTCATGGTGGCACCGTACTTCTCGCCCGGCACAAAGCAGTCAGATATGTCAAGCTTTCTGTTGCTCGGGAGCGCCGCGGGGACGACACCGCGCCAGATGACGCAGGCGTACGGACCGATCCCGATTGACGGGGTTGAGATCGACCCGGCGATCATTGATGTCGGCCGTCGCTTCTTTGAGATGACGATGCCGAACCTGAATGCCATCCCACAGGACGGGCGGTACTTCCTCCGCAACACGCCGAAGCGCTACCGGATGATCGGCGTGGATGCCTACCGGCAACCGTACATCCCGTTCCACATGGTCACCCGTGAGTTCTTCACCGAGGTGCGCGACCACCTTGAACCGGGCGGCGTCTCGGTGATCAACGTCGGGCGCACGCAGACCGACTACCGCCTCGTCGCCGCCTTGGCCGCCACCATGCGCCAGGAGTTTCCGACCGTCTTCGTCATCGATGTACCCCGGGCGATCAACAGCATCGTCGTCGGGACGCGCGAACCGGGTTCGATCAACGCCTTCCGCGCCAATGTCGCGGCGCTCACCAAGGCGGAACTCGTGCAGGTCGCGGCGACCACCGCCGACCGCATCTGCGAGTACGTGCCTGCCGGCGCCACCCCCACGGCCGGGTCAATCCCGTGTGCCTTCGCCAAGGGTGACGCCCCACCGGTGTTCACCGACGACCTTGCACCGGTCGAACAAGTCGTCGACCAGATCCTGCTGGGGTACATCCGCGAGAACGGATAAGTCGACCTTCCCGGCGACGCCATCCCGTGCCCGCCGGCCACGCCCATGAGGACGAGCCGATGCTTGGCGAACTACTCGGTGCCCTGACCGGGTCGCGCACGAACCTGCTCCTGATCTTCTTGCCGCTTGCGATCGGCTTGGAACTCGCCCACGCCTCGGAGACGTGGGTCTTCATCGCCGCTGCGCTTTCGATTGTTCCCTTGGCAAGCCTCATCGGTGAGGGAACCGAGGCCGTTGCCACTCGAGTTGGCCCCGGAATCGGCGGCCTCCTGAACGCGACCTTCGGGAACGGTGCCGAACTCCTCATCGCCGGCTTTGCCCTCGAGGCTGGTCTCGTCGATGTCGTCAAGGCCTCCGTCGCCGGGTCAATCCTCGGCAATACCCTCCTGGTCCTGGGGGCCGCGATGTTCCTTGGGGGCCTCGGGCGCACCTCCCAGACGTTCAGCGCCACTGGCGCCAGTGCGAAGTCACTGTCGCTCTTCCTCGCCGTGGCCGGCTTGACGATGCCGGCGGTCTTCGACATGACCGTGCTTGGCAGTCTTGATCGGTCAAGCTTGGCGCTTGACGAGTTGAGCCTCGCCTCCGCCCTAGTACTGCTGGGTGTCTACGTCGCGGGCCTGATCTTCTCGCTCCGGACCCATGCTGACATGTTCATCGGCGCGGGCGGGGAGGCTGCGGACGACCATGGCCACGCGATGTCGATGAACGGCGCGGTCGTCCTCCTGGCGATCTCGACGGCCCTGACTGCCGTCGCCGCGGAACTCCTGGTCGGGGCGGTCGAGGGGGCTGCACGCGCGTTGGGCATGACCGACCTGTTCATCGGCTTCATCGTCGTCGCCGTCGTGGGCAACGCTGCGGAGCACTACTCCGCGATCATCTTCGCCCGCAAGAACCAGATGCAACTGGCGATCAACATCGCCAAGGACTCGAGCGTCCAGATCGCGTTGCTGGTCGCCCCGGTCCTGGTCCTCATGTCGTGGATCATCGGGCGCCCAATGAACCTGGTGTTCAACCCGTTCGAGCTGTTCGGCCTCGGGTTGGCGGTCTTCGCCGTCACGTTTGTCTCCCTCGACGGCGAGTCGAACTGGTTTGAAGGCCTGCTCCTGCTCGCCCTCTACCTGATCGTTGGCATGACGACCTACTTCGTGCCCGTCCTCCGCTAGGTTCCCGCATGGCGTTGCGGGATTATCCTTCGGCAGGCAGGGGCCGTAGCCCCGCCGCCGCGGCTCGCGCGCCACTGCACTCGCCAGGATGACCGACGATGCTTGAGCCCCCCGGTGCAGCACCAATCGGTACGGTCGTCACACCCCTCCGCGTCCTGAACGTCGCGCAGACCGTGGGCGCCCCCGTCTCGGGGCGCGTCGGTGAGGATGTCGGTCGCCTGCACGATGTGGTGGCACGCGTCCTTGAACCAGGCGACGAGATGTTCCCGCCCCTCACCGGCCTGGTCGTGCGCCTCGGAGGGCAAGGGTCGCACCTCGTCTTCGTACCGTGGGATGCCGTGCGCGAACTTGGCCCCATGGGCGTCCGCCTGGCCAGTTCGCTCCTCGACTTGCGCCCGTTCACCCGCCGTGATGGTGAGTTGCTGGTGGTGGGCGATGTGCTCGACAAGCAGGTCGTTGATGTCGATGGCCGCCGTCTCGTCCGCGTGAACGACGTGCAACTCGCCCCAGACCCGCGGATTCCTGGCGGGTGGCGCGTGGCCGCCGCGGACGTGAGCGCCGGAAGCTTCATCGCACGGGTCGTTCCACGGGTCATGGCTCCGGCCATCCGCCGGCGGTTCCCGCCCAACGCCGTGATCTCGTGGGACCAGGTGCAGTTCTTCGCCGCCGACGTGCCGGGCGTGAAGCTACGGGTCGACCACACGAACCTCGCCCGCATGCACCCCGCGGACGTCGCCGAACTCATTGCCGAACTCGGCTACCGCCACACCGAGGAGGTGCTGGCCGTCCTCGACGACGAGACCGCCGCCGACGTCGCGGAATTGCTGCCGAGTGAGGTGCAGGCGGCCGTCCTCACGTCGCTGGATGACGAGAAGGCTGGCGACATTCTTGACGAGATGGACAAGGATGTTGCCGCCGATATCTTGGCGGACCTGACCGGCGAGGAGGCACGTGACCTCCTGGACGCGATGGAACCGGAGACGGCGGCCGACGTCGCCCGCTTGCTGGCGCACGGGCGCGACACGGCCGGTGGCTTGATGTCGACCGAGTACGTCACCCTGCCTGCCGACGCGACCGTGAAGCAGGCGATCAAGCGCATGCGCGAGGCGGACGACGTCCCGGATGAGATCCCGTACATCTACGTCCTCAACGCATCCCCGGGAGGACGCCTCGTCGGGACCGTCACCCTTCGCAACCTGCTGATCTCCGAACCGGGCACCACCATGGCCGAGATCATGGATCCGGACCCCATCACCCTCGACCCCGACATGGCGCTGGAGGAGGTGGCGGACGAGTTCACCCACTACGACCTCGTGGCCATGCCGGTCGTCGACGCGGATGGCCACCTCCTCGGCATCGTCACGATTGACGACGCCATCGACGTGCTGTTGCCCAAGGAGTGGCGCCCGCGCATGCCCCGGATCTTCCGCCGGTAGCTTGGGCCTCGAGCCCGTTCGTTCACGGTCGTCTCGGCCCGGACCGCCCGAAGAGGAACCCGCGATGCTGGCAACGCTTTCTGCCCTCGGCCAGCGTGCGCGACGCGGCGGCCGGTCGTGGTCGCTCTACCTTGCCGCGGTGGGGCCGGGCATCATCGCCGCCACCGCGGGCAACGATGTCGGCGGCATCGCGACCTATGCCTCCGTTGGTGCCAGGTACGGCTACGAGCTGATCTGGATGATGTTGATGACCGGGGTCGCTGTCGTCATCGTGCAGGAGCAGTGCGCGCGCCTTGGCGTCGTCACCGGCAAGGGCCTGTCCGATCTCATCCGCGAACAGTTCGGGCCGCGATGGACCGTCGTCGCGATGCTTGGCTTCCTCATCGCCAACGGTGGCGTTACGGTCACCGAGTTCGTGGGCATCGGCGCCGCCGCCGAGTTGTTTGGCATCCCCAAGGTGGTCGCGGTTCCGCTGATGGCCGGCCTTGTCTGGTACCTCATCGTCTACGGCAACTACCGGCGCGTGGAGCGCCTGTTCCTTGCGCTGGCGCTTGTAAGCCTTGCCTACCCGATCTCGGCCATCTGGGGGAACCCGGATTGGGGTGCGGTACTGCACCACGCCGTTGTGCCGTCCGTGCGCCTCGACCCCGACTTCATCCTGCTGTTCGTCGCGACCGTCGGTACGACGATTTCACCGTACATGCAGATGTACCAGCAGGACGCGGTCGTGGAGAAAGGGATGACGGACGACGACCTGACGTACGCCCGCGCCGACGTCATCGTTGGGTGCATGTTCGCGATCCTCGTGGCGATCTGCATCATCATCGCAACAGCCTCCACGATCTACACCGCGTCCGAAGGGCAAGGCATGGTGATCGAGACGGCCGAACAGGCGGCGTTGGCGCTCGTGCCACTTGTCGGGCCATATGCGTCGTACCTCTTCGCTGCCGGCATCTTCGGTGCGTCGATGCTCGCTGCCGGCGTGTTGCCGTTGGCAACGGCACGGTCAGTGTGTGAGGCCTTCGGTTTTGAGCGCGGCGTCGAACTGGAGTTGCAGGAGGCGCCGATCTTTTACGGCTTGCTCACCATCCTGATCGTTGGCGGCACCGTGATCGCGCTCCTCCCGGGGATTCCCGTCGTGCGCGTCCTGATCGTCGCGCAAGCGATCAACTGCGTCGTGCTGCCCATCCTGCTCGTGTTCATCACCCTCATGAGCGCCGACACGCGCCTTGTCGGCCGGTTTGCCAATGGGCGCATCCACTCGGCCGCGTCATGGGTTGTCACCGTGGTCATCGGGTTCCTCGCCCTTACGGTCCTAGGGTCGACCCTATACCAGGCGATCATGGGCTGACGCTGGACGGGGTGGGGCAGACCCGCTGCTAGACTTGCCCAATATGGAAGGCGCGCGCACGATCGAGGTTCGCCGGGTCAAGACATACGCCGGGTTCTGCGGGGGCGTCAAGCGCGCTTGGAACCGCGCCGTGAAAGCGGCCAAGTCCACCGATGAACCGATCCTGCTGTCCGGGAAACTGATCCACAACACCCCGGCGATGCGTGAACTCGCGTCCATGGGCGTGCGCGTGGCGACGGACGAAGACCTTGCACAGGAGACGGTCGGTCGTACCTACATCATGCGCGCGCATGGCGAAGGGCCAGAGGCGTTTGAGGCGGCGCAGGCGCGTGGGTTCAATGTCATTGACGCCACCTGCCCCATCGTTACCGCCGTCCAGAAGATCGCCGTCCAGCTTGAGGATGAAGGGTTTCAGGTGGTGCTGTTTGGCCACCGAGATCACCCCGAGGCGCGCGCCACGGTCGCGTACACCAAGCGGGGCTTCATCATCGAGTCTGCCGAAGAGGCGCGTGCGCTGCCGTTTTACCCGAAGCTGGCGACAATCGCGCAGACGACCGTCCTGCAGGCGGACTACCTTGAGGTCGTCGAGGCGCTCAAGGCTCGAACCGACGTGTTTGAGGATCGCGGACGCGTCTGCGGGTGGACCCTTCACGCGCAGGATGAGGCGCTTGCCCTCGCGCAAGAGGTCGACGCGATGGTCGTCGTTGGCGGGCGTGACAGCTCGAACACCATCCAGTTGGTGCGCGTCTGTGAGACGGCCTGCCCGACGTTCCATGTCGAGTCACCGGATGAGCTGCGCGCCGAGTGGTTCTCGCAGGCATCGGTCGTCGGGATTGCCGCCGGCGCCTCCACCCGGGAGGTGGACCTGGCTTCGTCGATCTCCTTCCTTGAGTCGCTGCCCGCAGCTCCGGGAGCGGTTGCGGTCGCTTAACGGCGCGTGGGCGCCTCCCGGCCGCGATGGTTTCACGTGGAACCATCGTGAGAGGCCCTTCCGCCACGTTTTCACGTGAAACCATCCTGCAGGTAGGGTGATCCAACCCCCGGCGTATACTTGCCGCCATGCCGCCCCTGACCACTGCCCTCGGCATCGACTCGCGCGAGGTCGTTGCCCGTCGAGCCGACGAGGTCACGCGGGCCATCGACCACATCCGCCCCACCCACGTCCTGTGGATCCCAAGCAGCACGCTGAAATCGGTGATCGACTCGATCGAGGTGCGCGCACGGGAAGGCACCTGGATCTCGATGCCGATCACACGCGAGGAGGAAGGCATCGGCATCGCCAGTGGCCTCACCCTCGGTGGCGCCAAGCCGCTGCTCGTAATCCAGGACAACGGCATCGGGAACTGCCTGACAGCACTCACGACATTCCCGCAGCCGTACCACCTCCCCATCGTCATGCTGGTCTCGCAACGCGGTGGCCTGAACGAATACAACAGCATGATCCACACGCTTGGCGAACGCGTTGAGGACATCCTCGATGCCGCCGACATCCGCACCTTCCTGCTCGACGAACGGGTCCCCGTCGAGCGGTGGGCCACGAGCATCGTGGGAGCGTGGGAGCACGCCGAGATGACGCACCGCCCCGTCGCGGTCCTGCTCAACCTCCTCTACTAGCCCGCCCGCACCGACGACACGGCGGCTACGCCCGCCGGGAAGCGCCCCGATGACGACGTTGCCGCCCACCGAACTGACCCGACTGGACGCCCTCGCCGCCATCCATCACGCGTTTCCATCCGAACCGGTCGTGATCGCCCTCGGCACGATGGTCCGCGAGATGCTCCTTGTGGCAGGGAGGCAACCCAACCACCTGCACGTCCTCGACGCGATGGGCCTTGTCCCAGCGATCACGCTTGGCGTGGCCATGTCACCGAATGGCGCCGCGCACGCGCGCGTGGTGGGCATCGAAGGCGACGGCGGCCTGCTGATGGGCCTGTCGTCGATTGCCACGATTGGCGCAACACGACCCGAGAACCTTGTGCTGATCGTGCTCGACAACGGAGCCTACGCCGCCACCGGCGGCCAACGGACGGCGTCACCTCACCTTGATCTCGCCGGCATGGCCCGCGCCTGCGGGTTCCAAACCCACGACATCCGCACCGCCGCCGGTCTCGCCGTTGCCATGCTCGACGCCAAGGTTCGCCCCGGCCCATGGTTGCTCCGGGTCGCCATCGGCCCCAAGAACCAGGCCGCGCCGTACTTCCTGCCGGACCCGGTCGAGCTCGCCATCGACTTTCGCCGCTACCTTCAGGTACCGGTCGAGCGCCGCGCTAACGACGAGTCCGCCTCGACGTAGGGCAGGTCCAATCGGGCCAGTGCCGCCAGGCACCCGGAAGCACTCCGCGGTGACGGGGCGCCACCTAAACGCAACGCGCGACCCGCATCGGGCCTCCTGAAGCGTCCCCACACACGCCACCGCAGCCAACGGAACACTCACGGAACCGACGGGCCCGGGGGTGCCGCCAGATCGGTGCGGCGACGCAACCCGGTGGCCCGCCGCCGCGTTGTGCCACCCGCGGCACGCAACCACGGGTTGCCCACCCGTGGCACGCAACATGCCCCGTTCCGGACCGTTCCTAGGGGGCGAGAACAACGGCGCAACGGGCCACCGCCCGGTGCGTACCGACCCCATGGGGCCGAGGACGACGGGCGACGTGCAGCTGGCGACTGGTGCTTCCGGGTTGGCCAATCGGGTGCAGCATGCTGCGCAAGCGATTGACCACGCCTTGGAGGCAGCCCACGACCTCGTACCGACCGCACAAGGAGACACGACACGCTGGCTTGAAGGAGTAGTACAGGCGCTTGAACGCGCCCGCCTCGACTGCACGGAAGCCCTCTTCTGTGCCCGTGAGGCCCGCGACGCATCGCCTTCCCCGAACGCAATCCAGCCGCGTCTCCTCTAGGCCACGAGACGTTTCGCCCGCGCCCCGGGCACGCGAGGCCGCGCCAGCGATCGGCGCCCCCGCAAGGAGTAAGCAAGCATGGTGTCGCCTTTCGCCGCAGACGACGACCACGACGCCGCGTTCGCATCCACCGAGGATGCCGTGACACCATCGGACGACGACGAGACGGTCGGACCCCGATCCGAGGTCGTGCACGACGACGTGGATGTGGACGAGGGAGTAATCCCCGAGGACGACGTCAAGGTGATTGCACCCGCACGCCCCGTCCCGACTCACCTGCGCGCCCTGCCTCCGGTCGAACCGCCGACCGCAGCAAGCCAAATCCCGCGTCTCCGCGACATGATCCGCCAGGAGGGGCGCACCCCCGAGGAGGCCGCACGCGAACTGGGCATCGACCCCATCGTCGCAAGCATGTGGCTCCGCCTCCCGGAGAACCTCTGGGGCACCGGGCCGCTGGCGCCCTCGACACCGCCGACGCCGATCACGACCCCGCCCATTGGCGGCATCATGCGCGTCCTCTCCTGCCGCATTCCTGCGCCCGCCTTCGAGCGCCTGCGCGTCGGCGAGGGATCGGTCATCGAGCGCGCGCAGGAGGCCCTCGACGCGGGATTCCAGGCCCTCGACAGTGGCATGACCCTTCCGCTCAGTAGCGCGCGATGGAAGGGTTTCACCCGCCCCCTCGCCCTCACGGTCGATGGCGACACCTACGTGCGCCTCCGCGACATCGCCGGGCAGTCGTTCGACGATGACATGCGTGACGCCGCCGGCTGGCTCATCGCCCGTGGTGTTGGCGTCTCCGTCACGAATGTCGCGCCAGTGCGACCGGTCACAGCGGTATCGGCAACCGCTCCGACGACCGCTACCAAGCCGACGCCGATTCGTCCCGCCGTACCGGCCTCGTCCTCCGCGTCGACAGTGCGCCCGGTGACAGCCCCGGCCTCCGTGACAACCTCCGACAGTGAGGATGGGTCTCCCCCGCCGGCGCCCGGCCCGATCCGCAAGGAACGCGTGATCGAGGCAATCCGGGCCCGTGCGACGCCACGAGCCGCGCTACCCCCGGACGACAGCGCGCCAGACGGCGACGAGTTGCGCCGTCGGCGCGAGGCGGTTGGCATCTCGCAGCGAGATCTCGCGGCGGCGTCTGGACTGTCCCGGGGCCTCGTCGCCGAGGTGGAGCGCGGGCGTCGGCGTCACGTCATGACGCGGGCGCGCATCGCCGAGACGCTTGCGTCCGTCGCGGCCGAGAAGGGCATCTCGCTCGACACGGGTACCTCGGTCGCCGTCTAGCCATTCCCTTCGGCGTATCCTGCGCCACCCACGGGGGCCGGAACGGATCGGGATCGCACCCCACCGTTCCGGCTCTCGCGATTCCCTCACGCCTGCGCGTCGATCCCTGCAGGAATCGGCGCGACCCATCCCCGGGCACGTCAAGGGTGGGTCGCAGTAACCCAGGGTGCCAAGGTGGACACGCTAGTACGAGCGCCCCACCAGGACGCGCCGCGTTGCCGGGTTGCCGCACCAACCGCACGGGCCATGATCCTCCGGGATCGGGCGGAACTCGTCGCCATGCTTCTCGAACGGGAAGCAGCGAATCGTCCCGCGTGACTGCGCCTGCATGTCGGCGGCGCACTCGCGATCCTCGCACCACCGGGTGAAGGCGTACCCCTTCAAGACCGACTCGGTGATGCCCTCGCGGGTATCAACCGTGAAGGTGCGCGCCTCGCGGTTTTCGTGCGCCCGTGCACGCAGGTGCTCTTGGATGGCGTCCAGAAGCGCCTGCACCGCCGCGACGGCCCCAGACAACGGGATGGGCGCCTTGTCGCCGGTATCACGCCGCGCCGCCATCGCCTGCCCGGCCGTAACGTCACGTGGGCCGATTTCAAGCCTCAGCGGCGCCCCACGACGCTCCCAGTGAAAGTACTTCGCCCCCGGGCGTAGGCCCGGGCGGTCGTCGATGGTGACACGCATGCCCGCGCGCGACAGGTCGTGGTGCAGGTCGGCGGCGGCCTCCTCGACAGCGCGCGTGCTTGCGTCGTCGCGACCGGGAACGGGCACGATCGCCACCTGAACCGGTGCGACTGTCGGCGGGAAGACGGCCCCCTTGTCGTCGCCGTGCACCATCAACAGGCCGCCGATGGTGCGGGTGCTCATGCCCCACGACGTCGCGAAGACCGGATGGGACTGGCCATCCTCGCCCTGGTATGTCACGTCGAAGGCGCGCCCGAAGGTGTCGCCGAGGTCGTGTGAGGTGCCGGTCTGGAGGGCGCGGCCGTCCTGCATCATCGGTTCGAGGGTGAAGGTGGCGACCGCGCCCGGGAACCGTTCGTGCGGGGGCTTCTCACCGGCGATTGGGCCGAGGGCAAGGCACTCCTCGAGGAAGTCGTAGTAAATGACGTGATTCTCGAGGGCGTATCGACGCGCATCTTCGGCGGTGGCGTGGGCCGTATGCCCCTCCTGCCACAGGAACTCCGCGGTGCGCAGGAAGGCCCGGGGGCGCTTCTCCCACCGCATGACGTTGCACCACTGGTTCAGCAGCAGGGGCAGGTCGCGATGGCTGCGGATCCACTTGCGGAAGGTCGACCAGATGACCGTCTCGGAGGTCGGCCGAACGACCAGCGGTTCTTCAAGGGCCTCGCCGCCGCCATGGGTAACGACCGCCAACTCGGGCGCGAACCCCTCGACATGTTCCGCCTCCTTCATGATGAAACTCATCGGGATAAGGAGGGGGAAGTAGGCGTTCTGGACGCCATGGCGCTTGAAGCGCGCATCGAGGTCGCGTTGGATTTGCTCCCAGATGAAGTACCCGTTCGGGCGCAGGATGTAGCACCCGCGCACGGGCGCCTGATCGACGAGTTCCGCCTCGGCGATGATGTCCTGGTACCACTGGGCGAAATCGGTCGCACGCGGCACGATCGGCCCACCGGTGGTCGTACGTTCCTGCCCGATCTGGTCGGCTTGGTCAAGCATGGCCGCAGTATACCCACGCCATCTGGGAGGACCGGTAGTCAGGCACGTGCGACTCGCGGTACGCTTGGGAGGACATGGCGCTTCCGCCTATAGATTCCGGGTATGCAACCCGCCTGAGGCATGGGTATCGCAGCGGCCGTGACACCATTGGGCGTAGCGACGGCAACGTGCGTGCCCAGTCATGGGGTCGCGCCATCATCAACCGCGGGCGCATGGTCCTCGGCCTTGTCGGCCTCATGTGGGTCATTGAGGTGATCGACACCGTGGTGCTTGGCCGATCGCTCAACGCGATCGGCATCCACCCGCGCGACGTCGGGCGGGCGTGGCAGATCCCTCTCGCGCCGTTCCTCCACGGAGACTTCGGCCACCTGATCTCGAACACCGGCCCCCTGTTGTGGCTTGGTGCCATGGTGTCGGTGTGGGGCGTCGGCGAGTTCCTCCTCGTCACGGCGGGCATCACCGTGTTTGGTGGTGCCGGCACATGGTTGATCGGCCGCGACGCCGTTCACCAAGGCGGAAGCCTGCTTGCGCTCGGCTTCTTCGGGTACCTCGTCGCCCGCGGCGCGGTCGAACGGCGCGTCATTGCCGTTGCCCTCGCGATCTTGACGGTGTACTGGTATGGCTATGCAGCATGGAGCGTCCTGCCCGGGGTGCCGCGCGTCTCATGGGAGTCGCACTTGTCTGGAATGCTTGCGGGCGCCGCGATGGGCTACCTGCGTGCCCGGGTGACACGAACGCGCGCCTAGTGCGGCACCGACGGCCTACGCCTCGGTGAGGGCGGCACGTGCAAGGGTCGCCAAGGCCACGTCGTCCATTGGCGGGTGGTGCAGGGACGCGCGCACGTCGCGGTAGTGGCGTTGCGCCGGGTGCGACCGGGCCAAGCCTGCGCCGCCGACGACGCGCATGGCGAGATCGGCCACGGCGACCGACTGGTTCGACGCAACGTGCTTGGCGACCGCAAGCACCGGCGCGAAGGTCGCACGATCAGCCGACGACGCCGCGTCCCACGCCTCGGCGGCGCCGAAGAGCGTTGCCTCCGCCTGTGCCAAATGCACCTCGATCTCACCAAGCGTGCGTTGCACCGACGGCAACGACCCGATCGAGGCACCGCCCATCGGTTCGGGGCGCCGATCTCGCGCGAAGGCCACCGCGGCGTCGCGCGCCGCCCGGGCAACCCCAAGGTAAACGGACGGCACCAACAGCGCCCACCCCGCACCCGACGTCGATGGCGGCGGTGGCGCGACCTCCGTGCTGGGCGCCACGGCCGGTGCACGCGCACCGAACGGCTTCGCAGAGATGACACTTCCTGCCGGCAGGCGCACCGCCTCTAGGACAAGGTCGTGCGACCCAGACGCACGCATGCCGAGGGCGTCCCACGTCTCGATGATGGAGAGGCCCAGTGGGTCGTCGAAGGTCGCGACGCCGGCCTCGTCGAACCGTGGGGTGCCGCGATCAATCATCACTTGCGCCATGCGCGCGCCGTCTGGATCGCCATCAGGCGCCTCAAGGCTGGCACTCACGACCACAAAGCGCAGGAGCGGCGACCCGGTGGTGAAGGTCTTGCGTCCCGTCACCTCAACCTCGCCGGACGGCTGGATGCGCGCCCGAGTCGAGGGCCGACCGCCGCGCGATGGGCTCCCAATCTCCGGTTCGGTGGCGGCCGAGTTGATGAGGACCCCCTCGCGAAGGACCGCATCCGCGACGTGCGCGTAGCGGGCGGCGTCCCACCCGCCGGCCTCACCAGCGTCGCCATCAACGATCGCGTGACCGACGCGGCCCATGAATAACAGGTGCATCGCCACCGCAAGGCCCGTGCTTGGGTCGCCCTGCCCGAGGATCGCTTGCAAACGGCACAAGGGCGCGATTGCGTCGCCGGGGCCACCGAACGCCGCGGGGATTGACCGGCCGAGGTAGCCGACGTCGTGCAAGGCGCGATAGTTCGCAAACGGGAAGGTGCCGTCGCGATCGTGCCGGTCGGCGGTTTGGGCGAACCGTCCGGCAAGCTCACGCAACGCGCCGCTGCCGGGGATCACGCCGACGGGGTCAGGCCACCTCATCCGATACCCCGAGTATAGTCGCCATCGGCGCGCAAACCGGTGGTCCGGGGGCGTCGACAGAGAATGAAGTGAGGGCCGCCCAGATGAAGATTGCCCGTGTCGAGACCATCGCGATGCGCAACGTGCCAACGCCGCGTCCCCTCAGTTTTGCGTGGGACCCGGGCGAGGTGACGACGGCGACGTCGTTCATCGTCATCAAGGTGCACGCCGACAACGGCCTCGTGGGGTACGGCCACAACTACCTCACCGACCAGGTCGCCGCCGCCGGGTCACGCCTGGTGGGCATGGACGTCTTCGCGACGGAACAGCACGCGCGCATCTTGCGGAAGTTCCATCGCGCGTGGGGCCTCGAAACGGCCATCTGGGACCTCATCGGCAAGGCGTGCGGGCAACCGCTTTACAAACTATGGGGTGGCTATACCGACCGGATCCGTGGCTACGCCTCAACGATCGAAGTGGGGACCCCAGAGGAACGCGCGCAGGACACCCTTGGGTTTATCGAGGAGGGGTTCCGCGCGATCAAGTTGCGCCTGCACAACGACACCCTCGCCGAGGACATCGCCTTGGCGAAGGCAGTTGCCGACGCTGCCAACGGTCGCATGGACCTGATGGCCGACGGCAACCAAGCGCAGACGCCGGTGACGCCGTCGTCGCAGTCCGGCGTCATTTGGGACCTCAAGCGTGCGCGCTACACCGCGCGTGCCCTCGAGGAGATGGGCTTCGTCTGGCTTGAGGAACCGCTCTCGCGCTACGACTACGACGGCCTCGCGTCGCTGAACTCGAGCGTCGACCTCGCCATCGCCGGTGGCGAGAACAACGCGTACTTCCACGAGTACCGCACGCTGCTTGAGCGGAACTGCTACGACATCCTGCAACCAGATGCCTTGGTCTCCGAGGGAATCGGGCAGCTGCGAAAGATTGCGGCGTTGGCGGAGGTGCGCGCGAAGTTGTGCGTGCCCCACCACGGCGGTGGCGGTATCTGCACCTACGCGCACCTGCACTTCTCGGCGGGCGTGCCGAACTCGCCGTGGGTCGAGATCATGCGCGACAAGCCGGGCGAGTTCCCGTGGCCGGCCGCCCTCGTGCCAACGGTGCCGATGATGGTCGACAAGGATGGCAACGTGCCCCTGCCGTCTGGCCCGGGCATCGGCATCGACCTGGACGAGGACTTCATCAAGCGCTACGCGGCGTAGCATCGGACCATCGGTAGGGTTCGTCACCCCTTCGCCCACCACCGTGGCAGAGGGGCAGGGGGTGATGGCACGCCCGTCCGCAACTGGAGCGGAAGCTGGGCCGACGCGCCAACCTGCCATCCTCGAACTGGGGTTGCGCCACCGCGCGGCATCACGAACCCGTACCCAACCGGTGCGATCCATCGGGGGAAACCCGTCGCGTTGGAAAATAGACCAACGCGTACGTAGCGTGTGCGACCAGAGACGGCACGGTGCTGCGGACGTCGACGGAGGTGGCACCCATGGCCGACATCAGCGTCATCACCTGCGACCTCGAGGGGCGGATTGAGACCTTCAACGAGGGCGCATCGAAGGTCTTCGGCTACGCCCCCGAGGAGGTGATCGGGCGCAAGCGCGTCTCCCTCTTCTCTCCCGGCTTGACCGTCCTTGAACACGTGCCGACATGGCTCGCCCTTGCGGTCAAGCACGGCAAGTACGAGTCCAAGACGGTCTTCGTCCGCAAGGACGGCACCACGTTCCCGGCGGCGATCAAGATCACCCCAACCTTCCGGAAGGGGCAACAGATCGGCTACTGCGGCGTCACCCGGCCCCTGCCGATGGAAGCGATGGCCGACGCCGCGCCGCCGGTGTCGCTGGCAACGCGCATCTTCGCGGGCCTCGTCATCACGCGTGCGCCGTTCCTGAGTGCGTCGCTGATCCCCGTCCTCATCGCCGCCGCCTTTGCCAGTGCCATCGGCGAGTCGTGGTCATGGGTCGACTTTGGCGCGGCGTTCCTCGGCACCGCCCTGTTGCACCTCGCCTCGAACACCTTCAACGACTACTTCGACTGGACCTCTGGCACCGACCAAGGGAACAACGACTACTTCCTGCCGTTTAGCGGTGGCAGTCGGTCGATCGAACTCGGCCTGATCACCGAACGTGGCCTCTGGTGGCTGTCTTGGGCGCTGTTAGCCGGCGCGGCGGCCTGTGGCGGATGGATCGCGTGGGAACGCGGGTGGCCGATCCTCGCGTACGGTGTCGCCGGTGCGCTTGGCGGGTACTTCTACACCGCGCCTCCGCTTCGCCTTGTCGCCCGTCGCGGCTTTGGCGAACTGCTGATCGGCCTCTGCTTCGGCCCGATCATCACCGGCGGGACCTACACCGCCCTCACCGGCGACATTACCGCTGCGTCGCTGTGGATCGGCGTGCCGACCGGTCTCCTGACCACCGCGATCCTCTGGATCAACGAGTTCCCGGATGCCGAGAGTGACGCGCGCACGGGCAAGAACCACCTGGTCGTCACCCTTGGCAAGGCGGCGGCGCGGTGGGGCTACCTCGCCCTGCTTGCCGGCGCGTTCGTGGCCCTGCTTGCGTTGGTCGCCGATGGCATGGCCCCGGCGGCCGGTGCGATCGCTGTCCTTGCCGCCCCGCTTGCATGGCAGGCGACAACCACCCTCTTCCGCGAGTACGAGACACGCACCCTCGTTAAGGGCAACCAAGGCACCATCATGTTGCAGGCGACCTTCGGGATCCTGATGGCGGTCGGCATGGGTGCATCGACCCTCCTCTAGCGATCATCCGGCGCCGCGGTGCGTGGCCGCACCACGTCCGCGGCGCTACCGTCGGCCATGACCGATGACGACCCGCACAGCCTTTCCCGGTTCCTCGTGGCACAGGATGACCTGATCCACGGGGACACGACCACCTTCAACCGGGCGATGCGTGAGGTGCGCGCCGGGGAGAAGGTGTCGCACTGGATGTGGTTCATTTACCCCCAGTTGCGCGCCCTCGGGCGAAGTGCCACCGCGCGCCACTTTGGCATTGTGGACCTGCACGAGGCGCGGGCCTACTGGGGCCACCCTGTGCTTGGGGTACGACTGCGCGAGGCGGCGCGCGCCACCCTCGCATCCGGGAAGCGTGAGGCGGTCGCCATCTTCGGCGACGTCGATGCGCTGAAGTTGCGGTCGTGCCTGACCCTCTTCCTGGCCGTCGCCCCTGCCGACACCGACCTGCTTGCGTCGCTTGACCGCTTCTACGATGGCGTGCCCGACCCAGTGACGATCGCCGCACTCGGCACCTGAAACACCGTGCCCACGAAGGATGCCCGGGGAAATGCACGACGCCGGCCTCGCGATTGCGGGGCCGGCGTCGTCGTTGCCGGGGCAAGGGGAAGGGTGCGGTCAGGCGGCGCGTGCCACTTGGCGGCGCACCTCGACCTCGGCTTGAACCGCCGCGACCAAGTGCGCAAGGCGAACCTCGCGAGCGCCTTCCGCGAGGGCACGGTCGGCGGCCTCGTCCAGGAAGCGTGCCACAATCGCGGTCGCGTCGAGGATCGCACCGGCGTCTCCACCCAGCACGGTCTCGCCCCGCAGCGCCCGCCCGAGATGGACGGGACCGACGCGGATTTCGCCATCCGCGGCTGCGAGGCCCGAGGCCCGGCGTAACACCGCGACAAGCCCCGGCGCGAACGGAAGTGCCTCCGGTATCGGTGCTCCACGTGCAATCTCGTCCTGCAGCGACAGGAACGCATCGACACCCACGTGCCGCAACGCCGCGTCAATCGCATCACCGACACGCCGGGCGACCGCAGGGTCACGCCATGCCATGCCGGGAATGAGTTGGGTCGTCGTTGAGGTGGTCATTGCCTTGCTCCTATCTGGCTGTGACGGGGGTGCACCGGCCGCGTTGAGCAGCCAAGCACCGTGCATGCATGATGGTCGCGAGCGGTCGGCGTACCGCGCCGTTACTTGCGCCACCCTGTTACGTCGTTGACCCCTCGGTGCGCCACCCGTCACCGGAACGCAACGCCCACGGTTACCCCGGCTAGAAGGGGAAGGGAAACGTCTCGTCCGACCCGGTATCTGAGCCGTCTTCGGCTGGCGTGTTGCCGTCACCGGCCTTGCCATCCGGCTTTTTCGACGCTGCCTCGTCGCGCGCACGATGCGCCGCGATGGCATCGACGGTCGACATGCCCTGCGCGAGGATGGCGCGCACTTCCGGGAAGAAGTGCTGCACCTGCCCGAGGAAGCGCAGGAGGCTATCGACGAACTCCGGTGTCAGGTCGCTGACAACCGGTACCGTCCAGTCGAACGACAAGTCTCCATCGGCCGGGTCGAAGAAGAGGTGTCCCGCGTCCATCCAACGGCCATTCAGGTAGTTGATGAACCGTTGCGCCTCGTCGAGGTGCGCCGGTGCAATCGCCAGGATGGGCAACTGGTGCTCCCGCAGGGAGACGTACGCCCGGAACCGGAGGATGCGCACCGAATCGTTCAAGTCGAACGCCTTGATGGTGACGCCGTACGGTGCATGTTCGGCGCCGAATCCGGTGCAAATCCGGTCGTTCTCGTCCTCCAGGTCGTACTGGAAGTCGAGGATGTCCAGGCACTTCGCGACCTGGACCAAGGTGTCGTGGGCCATGGCGGTTCCTCCCTCCAAGGGGGCAGGCAACGCTGCCCGCCCGTGTCGTGGCCGGTCGGCATCGGTGCCGTCGGGTGAGGTGCCTACGGGTAGTGCGCCTGCATCCGCGCTTCCGACAACCGATGCGGGTTGATGCCGTACGAGTGCATGACGTTGGCGATGGCGTTGCCAAGGTCGTCGGCGGTGATCTCGCCGGCGTCGCGATCAGCGGCGACGCGCGATGCCTCCCTGACGATCTGCTGGACCAGTGGCGTCAGGCGGGTGCCGGCCGGGACGGGCGGGATCGGTGACGCCGGCGACGGCGGCCCGAACTCGAACACGTCGAGGATGTTCATGGCGGACACGCAAGGGGGCGGTACCCCGGGATCGCCTTCATCCACGTCGCGGGCCTCGGCAGCGCGCAGTGCCGCCGCGGCCAGGACCCGTCGCGCATCCTCGGCGTACGGCCGGGATATCGGTTGCCCTGCGTCCATCGTGCGTCCTCCATCAAGGTCACGGCCCCGTCGCCGTTCCCGTCAAGCACGTAGGTCACGCAGGCCCGGCTCATGTGACATGACCGCACCGGCAACCCTCGACCTCCGACGGCGTGCGCCCACGCTAGTTCGGCCGGTCAGAAGCGACCAGTTGCAGGCGCTTCTCCTCGGCAATCGCACGAAGTCCATGCGCTCCGCCGAACATCGCCTCGAGATCGCCATGGGTGTGCGAAAAGGCGAGGACCAGGCGCACGATGGCCGCGGTCACCGAGTCCGGGTCAACCTCCTCGGCCTCCACCACGTCGCGCAGGGAGATGTCGACCGCCATCAGGCATGCGATTGCCTCGGCGACCGCGGTGGCCTGCGCATTCGTGATGCGTGTTGCCTGGTACTGGATCATCGCCTTCCCTCCTCGTGTCGGCCCACCGTCGCGCCGCGCGCCTACAGTCCTTACGTCGGGCACGGTCAGGACGTGAGCGACCGCTCGTTGCCCACCCGTGCCGACGACACGTCGCGGTGGCGCAGGGCGGTGCAACCGAGGTTCGATGGCGCCAACCCATGGGCGCGTACCCGGGCGCGACGCAACCCCTCGGGGTCGATTCCGACGCTCCTGAGGACGGCGGCCATCCCGGCACGGAGATGGTCCGGCGTGATCTCGTCGGCACTCGCCTGCATCGCTGCCGAGGCCGCCGCCGCGAGGATGCGTTGCACGACCGGTATCGACCGGGTCGGGGCTGGGACCCGTACGCCTGGCGCGAACGTTGCCGTTTCGCCGTCAAGGGCAGCCAGCAGGTGTGCCCCGGAGACGACTACCGGCGCGACGGAACCACCGGCGTGCGCCTCCGGGACCGAACCCGAGGCGTCATCCTCGGCGAGGCGGGCAGCCTCGGCAAGGATGGCCGCCGCCCCCACGGAAAATGCGGGTGGCTGTGCCGTCCGTGAGTCCATGCGTCGTCCCTCCATTTCGGTCACCACCTGCAGTGCCCTCATACCCTTGGGTCTGCGCGGGGTGCCTTCCGTGACACGGCACGGGGGCGTCCGGGAGGAACGCCGAAGGCCGTCGGCCGGGGCACCCTTGCCCAAGCCGACGGCCTTCGAGATCACGCGGTGTTTCGGTCAGGAAACCGACACGCTTGCCGTCACCCACCAGAGCCTCATGCCCTCCGGTGGCGGTCAGTGCCGTTCACGGCCCCGCCCCGTGCGTTCGCCGGTCGAGCCTTCGGCGTGTTCGTCAGCCTCGCCACCAGAGACCCGTACACCCTGACGACTACCGTCGCGCTGCCGAGGGGCCGCGCCGGCGTTACCGCTCACCGGGGGGATGCCCTGCGCCGGGGTGCCTGCGGCCCCAATCGGGGCCAAGCCGTTCCGTGCAACTGGTGCCTGGCCCGGTTGACCGCCAGATCCCGATGCCGGGTCGATTGACTGGGCGGCGACGCCACCGGCCGTGACCGGTGCCTGACGGGCCGGGCCGGAGCCGATCGGTGCCCCGATCGCACCAGACTGGACGCCCGTGCCCGACCGCCCAACCGGGCCTTGGGCGCTGCGGGGCGCGTTCCGGCCACCGAACTCATCGGTACTACCGAAGCGGGAGGTCATGGTCCAAGTCGCCGCGAAGACGACGCTTGCCGCTGCCAAGATCACCATCGCTGGGGTCACCCATCGGTCAACAATCGCTCGCATCGTCTATCGCCCCCCAACCGTCACCGTGGCCACCGCCGGGCTGGAGGCCCGGGCGGGCGTCGTATCGATGCCAAACACGCGACCAACCGTCCGGGCAATCCACCGCCAATGCAGGACGGCGTGCGCCGCCGCGCCGAAGACCATCGCGTGGCTCGAGACATCGTGCAGGGCGCGCCATGCACGGGCGGTTCCGAGCGCGTCGGCAATGCCGGGCGTGGCGATCTCCGAGATCATCACGCCAGACTGGATCGCAACGACCGTCGCCACGAAAAGGAAGGTGTTCAAGCCCTGGTTGACGCGCGTGGCGAGCGGCATGGGGGCGAACATCTTCTTGGTGACCGTCACCACCCACTTCCAGTTCAGGAGGAGGTGGGTGAGGATGGGAACGCTGATCGCAATACCGAGCCACTCATGAACCGGCAACCCAGTCGCGTGCGGTTCAAGCAGCAGGAGCAGCGCGGCAAACATGCCAAGGTCGAGGGCGAGGCGTCCGGCGTTCCGCGTGCGGTTGGCCGGAATGGTTCGTGCGGTCATGGGTGCGGTCCTTCCCGGTGGCACCCCGGTTGTGTGGGGCGCCGTGGTGAACTGCACCGAGTGTCGCGACCGAACCTAAAATGCCCGCAAGCGCCACGTAAAGCGTTGGCGTGGCCTCTGTTCCTGTTTCGCTAAATGGCGCCGCCCCCGGGCACGTAGTACCGGCGCCGCCACCAATGGGCCTACCCGAGGCTTGAAACCGCCACGGCGGCGCCTGTCTCGGCGCTCTTCCACGCCGCCTCCGTCAGTTGCATCACCCGCAAGCCGCATTCGGCTGGCGCAAGGTTCACCGCCCGCCCGCGGATCACGTCCACGAAGTGCTGGTCTGGCGTCGTGCCTTCCGGCAACGGGCCCATGTCCTCCGGTTCGTTCTGGCCGATGCGGCGCAGCTCCACCCATGGTTCGAACCCGGGTTGGCCCATCATGCGGTAGTAGATGGCCCCCTCACTGCCATAGATGGTCACGTCCTCCCACACTGCCGACGAGATGCCGGGCGCGTTCCCCACGATGCTCAGGCTTGCCTGCGCCCCGGAGGTGAAGCGCACCGCGACCGCGGAGTTGACGTCCACGGTGGCATCGAAGGACTGTTGCGCCGCGTAGACCTGCGCCGGCTCGAGGCCAGTCACGTGCAACAGGATGTCGACGAGGTGGCTGCCGCTGTCGTTCAGCTGGCCGCCGCCGGAGAGGTGCGCCTGCATCCGCCATGGCACGTCGCCGGAGCGGGCGCGGCGCATCTGTCCGGCATACCACGACTGGTTCTGCAGGGCGACGATCATCTCGACGGTGCCGATGCGCCCGGTGTCGATAAGTTCCTTGATCTTGAGGTACGGCGCCTGGGTGTGGCGCTGGTACGACACCATGACGACCTTGCCGCTGGCCTCACGGGCGCGGATGACCTCGTTGGCCTCGCGCACCGAGTTCACCATCGGCTTCTCGACCAAGGCATGTGCGCCGGCGCCGAGGGCGTCCACCACCTGCTGGCAGTGGAAGGCGTGGGGCGTGCTGATGACCACCGCCTCGGGCGCGACCTGCGCCAGGAGTTCCTCGTGCGTCGCAAAGGTCGGCATCCCAGCAAGCACCGGGTAGCGGTCGTGGACACGTGCGCGCATGTCGGCGACCGGGTCGCACGCGCCTACCACCTCCACGTCGGCCATCTGAACGAGCCGGCCAACGTGGCTCAACATGTTGTTGCCGAGGCCAATCAGGCCCACCCGCACCCGCGCGTCACCCATGGTGCCGTACCCCTTCCCTGACCGGGCACTGCTTGCCGCCAAGGTTGATTACCTACTTCTTGACAGCACACTTGCGCGACACGTCGCGCTTGTAGACGTCCAGTCAATACTGGTCGCAGAACGCGTGCTGGTGGGTCCCGTGCTTGAACCGGAACGGGGTCTTGGTGCGGTTGATCCGCGTACCGCACTCGTCGCACTTGTTGCCGGGCATTGGCGGGCCTCCCACGGGAAGGGTACCCGTGCGCCAGATACGGCGTCGGCACACTGGAGGGGGGCGGCGCGACCGGGCATGCCGGCGGGACGTTTCGCCAACGTAGGGCCGCGGAAACACCACGAGGCATGCACCGCCGTGTCAAGGGGACGCCCCGGGGCACGTGGTACGCTGCCCAAGGCCCCCTCCCGGGCGGCGTCCCGAGGAACGAGCCTCCAGGAACCTGCCCGTTGAAAGTCTCCGTCCTGATCCCGGTCTACAACGAGCAGACCTCCGTCGAGACCATCGTGCGGCGCGTCACGTCCATGGACCTGACGACGGTCGGGGCACCGGTCGAACTTGAGTTGATCGCGGTCGACGACTGTTCGACCGACGGCACACCCGCCATCCTCGATCGGCTGCACGGCGCCCCTGCGGAGGCACCCGGTGCCGGCCCGCACCTCGAACGCGCCGATGGCCCCGAGACGGTTGGCGCCCTGCGCGTCATCCGCCATCCCGTCAACCGGGGCAAGGGTGCCGCCATCCAGACCGCCCTGGCGGCGGCCACCGGCGACTACGTGATCATCCAGGATGCCGATTTCGAGTACGACCCGGCCGACATCCCCCGCCTCTTGGCGCCCGTCATCGCCGGTACCGCCACGGTGGTGTACGGGTCGCGCCCCCTCGACGGCTCCGGCGGTCGTTGGCTCCTCGACTTCGGCAACCGCGCCCTGACGTGGCTCACGAACCTCATCTACGGCACGCGCCTGCACGACATGGAGACCTGCTACAAGCTCCTCCCCACGCCGCTGCTGCGCGGCTTCCACCTTGAGTGCCGGCGCTTCGACATGGAACCAGAGATCACGGCGAAGGTCGTCCGTAGCGGCCACCGCATCGTCGAGGTGCCAATCGACTACCGCCCCCGCACCGGCGGCAAGAAGCTGAGCGCGCGACGCGACGGGCTCCCGGCGTTACAGGCGCTGGTGCGCTACCGCGACTGGCGCCCGGGTGCTGCCCCACCAAGCGCCAAGGCGGTACCCGGCGGCGCAAGCGCCCGCGGCTAGCCTGCACGCACCGACGCCGCCCGCAGGCGTCATTCGCCCGGGACGCACGAAGGCCCGGCACCATCGCTGGTACCGGGCCCTCCCGTGATCACTGGTTCCCCGTTGGCAGGGCGGACCTACGTCGCCGCAGCAACGCGGGCGTGCATCGCCTCGTACTCGGCATCGCTCACGGCACCAAGCGCCCGCAACGCATCAAGGTGGGCTAGGCCGCCGGTCGCGCCGTCGACCGGGTGATCGACATACACGACCTCCGGCTCAACAATCTTCTCCTCCTCGTCGGAGCCGAACAGCGACGACATCAGGGCGCGCCCGATCACACTCGTCAGGATCCCGAAGAGCGCAAGGCCGCACAACATCGTGGCGCCACCAATGACGCGCCCGGCCAAGGTCTGCGGGAACATGTCGCCGTACCCGACAGTACAGAGGGTGACAATGCCCCACCACATCGAGGTCGGGATGTCGACAAACATCGTGGTCGACGCCTCGTCGAGCGGGTCAAACTCGACATTCCAGATGAGGGTCGAGGCAATGGTCAAGACGGTAAAGAGTGCAATCAGGTAGATCTGGAGGTCGCTCCAGAACGACGATCCGCCCCCGCTCAACGTCTGCTGCATGTTCTTCGCCGCCGTCTTGGCAAGCTTGAGCGTCCGCAACATCCGCAAGACGCGCAACATGCGCATCACCTTGAACAGCAAGCCGGTGCCAATCGTGATCGGAACACCGATGACCTGCAGGAAGGTGACGGTCAGGGTGACGTAGGTCGGGAGGATTGCCAACAGGTCAATCAGGCCCCACACGCTGAGCAAGTAGCCCGCCTTGCGCGGCGCCATCCGGTAGTTGGCGGCAAACTCGAAGGTGAACAGCACCACGATGAAGAACTCGATGGTCTCGATGTAGACGCGGTACGCATCGTGGATCCAGGCGACCGAGTCGGCAACGACCAAGATGACGGAGAAGAAGATCAGCAATGTCAGGCCGTTATGGACGGGTCCATACAGGCTCGACCCATGGTCGATGAAACTGGCATGGACGAGACGATCAAACCAGTTCGAGTCTGGTCGAAGAATCAGGCCGGAGGTGTCCTCTTCTTCCTCCGTGGTGGCACTCACAACGCGGCCGGCCACGTCCGAGGCCGACGCGGCGACGTCCTCGATGTGGAACTCACCTTCGAGGAATGGCCGTTCGAGGATGCCCATCTCCGTTCGCCGGGGCGCGGCGGCGTCACTGGCGACTGCCGGAGGCGGGGTGCCCAGGAGGGTGTGCACATTGAAGCCAATCGGGAGTCGCGACCCGACCACGAACACCTTGGGCGCAGCCGCCTCCCCGCCTTCCTCCTCGCGACCAAAGAGTGAGGTCATGAGGGCGCGACCCACAACACTCGTGAGCAACGAGAACAGGGCGAGGCCGGCAAGCATTGTCGCCCCAGCGATAATCCGGCCCGGGCCGGTCACGGGGAACATGTCGCCGTATCCGGTTGTGGTCAAGGTGACGACCGACCACCAGTACGACTTCGGCACACTGGTGTAGGTGTAGACCGGGTTGCTCCAACTCTTCTCGGAGCGCTCCACGTAGACCTTGACCATCGGGTCCTCGGCCCACTCGGGTGCGGGAGCCTTGCCGTCGTCGGCATCTTTCAGGGCTGCGAACATTTCAGAGGTGGTCTCGGGCACGGTCGGGCCCACGCCTTCCGCAAGGTGGATCAGCGACGAACTGATCGAGACAACCGTGAAAAGGCAGATGGCGTAAATCTGCAGGTCGGCGGCGAAGGTATTGCGTCGCTGCGACGCTCCCTCAGCGGATTTCGCCGCTTGGTCGGCGGCGATCTTCAGCAACTTCAGGACTCGCAGGGTGCGCATCACCCGCAAGGTCCGCAGCAGGCGCAGGAAACTGCCACCAGCCGCGCCGCCAAGCACAAGCTCGATGTACGTTGGGGCGATCGCCGCGAGGTCAACTAGCCCCCACGGAGACAGGATGTACTTCCGCTTGTTCGGGAGAACCCAGAGGTTGCCGAGGTATTCCAGCGTGAACACCCCTAACAGGATCATGTCGATGGCAAAGAACAGGTCATGGAAGTCGTCGACCAGTGGGTGG
>CAILQO010000492.1 GCA_903836285.1 uncultured Chloroflexota bacterium | reverse complement strand
GCGCAGTAGAAGCGCTGTTCGGGCGTGGCGTGGTACTTCGGCAGGCCGGCCACGATCTCGGAGAGGGGCGCACCGGCCCGCGACAGCGCCGCAAGGAGGTTTGCCCCGGCGAAGGTGCCGTCGTCGAAGTCGATCACCGGATCATTGAAGAAGGTGTGCCCGGAGAGTTCGCCCGCAAGGATGGCGTTTGTCTCGCGCCGGCGCGCCATGATGTTCGGGTACCCCGTGCGGGACATCACCGGCACGCCACCGGCGGCGCGGATGCCGTCGATCAGGCCCTGCGAACACTTGACGTCGAAGACGACGCTGCCGCCCGGGTGTTCGCGAAGGGCGTCGCGCGCCAACAGCACGAGGTACTGGTCGGCCCACAAGATCTCGCCCGCGTTGTCGACCACGCCGAGGCGGTCGCCGTCGCCGTCGAGGGCGATGCCCATATCCGCACCGGTCTCCTTCACCTTGGCGATCAGGTCGACGAGGTTCGATGGCTTGAGGGGGTCAGGCATGTGGTTCGGGAAGGTGCCGTCGGGTTCGCAGTAGAGGGGGACGACCTCGCACCCGAGAGCGGTGAGGGTCTGGATGGCGACCGGCCCGGCGACGCCATTGCCGGCATCGATGACGACGCGCAGGGGCTTGGCGAGGTGCACTTGCTTCGCGACGTAGCGCACGTAGTCGTCGACGACATCACGATGTTCGAGGCCACCGGGCGTGTCGGCGTGGCGAAACTTGCCGGACTCGGCGACGGCGTAGAGGGTTTGGATGTCGGCCGGACGCAAGGGGACGCCGTTCGGCAGGCCCGCCTCGCGCTTGCGGGCCTTGAGGCCGTTGAACTCGGGTGGGTTATGGCTTGCGGTGACGCACCCGCCGCCATTTGTATGGAGGGTATTCACGGCGAAGTACAGGAGAGGGGTCGGCACCTGCCCGACGTCGATGACGTGGGCGCCGGTGCGGCGCAGGCCCTCGATAAAGGTGGCGGCGTAGCGCTGCGACGAGAGGCGCACGTCGCGGCCGACGGCAACCTTGCCCGGTTCGCCGCCCGATTCGGTGGCGAGGAAGGTGCCGAGGGCGGCACCGAGGCGGTCGAGGACGGCCTCGGTGAAGTTCTGGTCGACGAAGCCGCGGATGTCGTACTCGCGGAACATCGTCCGATCGATTGGTCCTGAGGTCACGCGCTTCCTCCTTGGCGGGTCGCCCGGTGCGGAAAACCGGCGACGGGCAACGGCGGGGGTATACGGGGTCGGGGGCTTGCAGGCCCACGCCGACGCCATTTGGGATGACGGGCTAGCGAGGCGCCGCCGGCCTGGCCGTGGCGATGACCCGTGGGGTCTCGTGGCGATGGATCAATGGCACGCGCACGGTGTCCCAGAAGACGCGTACGGCGTGGCCAAGCGTGACGCGCATCCGCGACCCGCCGGCGTTCGTCCACTGCACCGGCACCTCTGCCACATGGTACCCGCGCCGTTGCGCCAGATAGAGGACCTCCACGTCGAAGACGATGCTGCGCACGACGCTGTCGGCGAACAACTCGCGGGCGGCGTCCCCGACGAACAGCTTGAAGCCGCTCTGGGTGTCGACGATGCCGCGGACGGTGGTGGCGTCGCGCAAGATGCGGTAGACCTTGCCGAAGAGTCGGCGGTAGAGGGGTTGCGACCGGCGCATGTCGGAACCGTCGGGCTGCACCCGCGACCCGATGACGACGTGCGCGCCGGCATCGATGGCGCGCATCAGGCGGGGCAACTCCTCGATGGGCGTCGAGAAGTCGGCGTCGGAGAAGAGGACGCGTTCACCACGGGTGGCCAGGATGGCCCGGCGCAGGCCCGCCCCTTTGCCCTCGTTGCGCGGTGCCTTCAGGACGCGCACCACGCCGGGCCAGTCCGCCCCGATGCGTTCGGCGACGGCGGCGGTGTCGTCGCTGGACCCGTCATCGTTGATGACGACCTCAAACGAGTAGCCTTGCGCGTGCAAGAACGTCAGGGCGTGCGCCAAGTTCGGGGGGAGGCGCTCGGCCTCATTGAAGGCCGTGATCGCCAGGCTCAGGTGCGGCGAGGCACTGGCCGACACCGGCTGCATGGGGCCAGAGGGTAGCACCCATCAGGCGTTCAGGGTCGGGTATCGGTCCGCGCGGTCCGGCCCGCATGACGGCCTGGCTGCAGACGACGCCCATTGGCCTGCGGGACATGGAGCTGCAGGACGCATGGTGGTGGCCCATACTGGGGCGCGCCCGCCCGACGGCGCGTCATG
>CAILQO010000491.1 GCA_903836285.1 uncultured Chloroflexota bacterium | reverse complement strand
GGCATGGCACGGCAAGTGGCGCGCGCCGATCTCGCATCGTGCATCGACAAGCTCATCGGATCGGTCGACAGCGGCGAAGGGCAGGTCGAGATCACGGATCACGGCCGCGTCATCGCGGTCATCACAAGCCCGCCTGCGCCCATCGCGCTACCCAAGTCGTCGGGTCTGATGGCATCCATCGACGCCATTCGCGAAGAGTTGCGCGACGTGGACCCCGACGAATTCATGGCAGACATCACCGCCGAGGTCGAAGCCGTCCGCGAAGAGTGCTATCAGGCGCACCAGTCGGCGTGACCTGATTCGGGTGCTCGTCGACACGAACTTCGTGGTGAGCGGCGTGATCCCACCAACGCCCACGTCCTCGCCGCCGCTCTCGTCGGCAACGTCGACTACCTCGTAACCGGAGACGCCGACCTCCTCGTCCTCGACGGCACCTTGCCGAATGGCGCCCCCAGAATCGTCACCCCCGCGTGATTCGTGCGGGAGGTCCTTGGCGACTGACCGCCCCCCTACCGCGATGGTGACGCAGGTTCTCGCAGCACCTTGCTTCACGCGTCACCGTGCTGACCTCTCCAGATGAGCCAGCGTCTTGCGGCACGGCTTGCCACGGTAGAACCGTGCAAGCGCACGTGACAGGAGCGCATCCCCCGGCGCCACGCGGAGGAACAGGGTGAGGCACGACCGTTGGCCCTTGATGGCGGCAAGACCAGCAAGGACGGCCGGGCCACCTTCCGAGGCGTCGATGGCAACAGAAAAGAGATGGCGCAACCGGGGCCCCAGGGTGGGATGGTCCCAGTAGGCGAGTGCCTCCTGCAGGTCGTTCAGGCCGTAGCGCCCGTACGCCTCCCCAAACCCTAGCGAACGCAGTTGCGGCAACAGGAACGGTGTCCAGTGGTCGTGCCAGTGACCCGTCCTCAGGTCGGCAACGGCACACTCGTAGGCAGTTCCGGCCGTGCCTTCGGGCGCCGACTGCGCGACGTCAAAGCGGGCAAGGTTGAATGGATCGTTCGACATCACCGGACCCCTGCTTGCCGTGCACGCCATTGCGTGACGCAATTCACGGTCGGGCGTGGGTCGCACAGCCTCAAGGCCTGCGACGCACCACGCGAGGAATGGCCACACCTCAGGACCCGGAGATGACGATGTTACGAACCTTATGTTCGGCCGTCTGGCCACCGGTGGCACCAGTAATCCCGACAAGCGTGCCTGCTGTCGGCAAGGTGCCAGTCATCGTCCGCGAGGCAAACCTCGATGGCGAGGCAGATCCAACCTGTGCCTGCACGTCAATAAAGGTGGAACCATTTTGCGGCGTCAGGATGATCGTAAAGCGGACGAGACTTGTTGTGTTCGCGAAGCCGGACGCTGGTGTAGAGATGTAAGAACCGTTCACCGGCGTCCCAATCTCGATTGCACCATGGTATTCCGAGATGCCGACAAAGAATGTGCCTTCGGTCATCCTCATGCACCCAAGGTACGCGCCGGCGTCTCCGGTGAGGAACGCACTCGGTTCGCTGAAGAACGGCACGCAGACGCCGTCGGCGCTGCCGTTTACCTCCAAATCGAAGCTGATGGAAACTTGACCCGTCGTGGGGATCAACGACTTGTAATAGGCGCCACCCTTCTTATTGCCGGAGTTGGGCGTGAGGATCAGGTATCCACCACCGAACGACGCGCTGCCGCCAGTCGTCCATGCGCTGTCCGCGGACCCACCGGACCACGTCGTGACCATCGTCGCTCGTGTCGTCGCCTCGTTTCCGGCCACGTCGGTCACACGCATGCGCACCCATTGCGTCCCGGTAACCGTCGGGCCGGGCACCACGTAGATGTTGCCGTCGTACGGTTGCGTCACTGGCGACCCGCTGTCCGTGAACGTACCGCTTGCCGACGTTCCCACCTGCAACATGACCGAGGCAATGCCGGCGGTCGCATCGGTCGCGGTCACGGTGTACCGTGGCGCATTCCACGTTGACGACGACTCGGCGATCAGTTGACGTTGGACCTCGCTGACGGTCGGCGGCACTGTGTCAACCGTGACATCTATCGGCGCGGTGTACGCAACGTTACCCGCGGCATCGGACACGGTAGCGCGCACGCGGTACTTTCCGTCCGACAAGGGTGCCGGTTGCAGGACGTGGGTGTCTCCAAGCGTCGGTACCGTGCCAGACAGTCTTGATGTCGAGATGTCCGCAAAGGTCCCGCCCTGACTCGCGATCTGCAAACGCACGGAATTGACATTCCCCACATCGACCGCAGCAATCGCGAAGGTCGGCTGGTTCGAGTTCGTTGCGGTTAGCGCCGTCGGGTTCCAGATCAAGGTGCCGACCGTCGGCGCCACGTTGTCGGTGCCGACGTTGAGCGGCGCCGTGAAGGCGATGTTGCCGGCAACGTCAGTCACCGACACGCGGAACTGGTTGAAGCTTGACCACGCGTCCGGCACTGGGAGGGATGCGTTTCCAGACGACAGGGGTTCGACAGGTAAGCCAATGTCCTGGAAAACAACCCACGGTGCAGACAGGATTGGGTTCGCAACCTGCAATTGCGCTGTCGCAAGGCCCGCGCCCGGATGACCGGTGTCCGACGCCCCGGCAAGCGCGATCATCTTCCCACCCTCGACAGTGGCGGCGGTAATCGTGCCAGGCACTGGGGGCGTGATGTCCACCGTGAACGTCGCCGTCGCCGACGCCATACTCGACAGGCTTGTTGTGCCGATCGCCCGTGCCGTCACCTCAGGCACGCCCGACGTGACAGGCGCCGACACGTAAAAGATGCCGTCGTTGGCCACCGTGCCCATGTACGGCGACAGCACGCCATTCACGGACAACGCGATGACCGACCCGGGCGAGCCGGTGCCCGTCACCGTCACCTGCGTCTGGTTGGTGATCCGGTCGGTCGATGATAGGCCGGTGTCGGAGACCGTCGCAAGGCCCACGTTCAACGGCGTCGCCGGACGGTCAACCGGGGCGCGAGACGCCACCCACCGGACCCCGCCGGAAAGGGTCGCCGTGATCGCACTTGGCGACTGGTCGACAAGCACCAACCCCTTCGCGTCGCTGCCGTTCGCCGCGTACACCCCCATCGGGTAGTGCAGGACCAGG
>CAILQO010000490.1 GCA_903836285.1 uncultured Chloroflexota bacterium | reverse complement strand
CACGGATTTGCCCGTAGTGACGCGCGACCTCGGTCGTCGTATCAAGGGCGGGAATGGTGGCCAGTAGTGCGTCGACGAGGGCATGCGCACCTGCCGGATTTACGCTCCGCTCGGCCCCGGCACGCAACTCCCCAAGGGTCACGACAGACATGGCTGCCGTACCGATCGGCAGAGGATCGATCGCCGGGCGCGCGACCAAGGGCCGTTCCCGCATGATCAAGATGCAAATGTTGGTATCAAGGAGGTAGCGCGTGATCACTCCCAGTCACGCTCCTGTGGAGGGGGGTCCACGCGGGGTTCTGCGAAGAAATCGTCAGGGCACGGGGGCAACATCCGAAGCCCTTCACCGATGGTTTTGGGGATCGGACGGATGACGATCTCGTCACCGCGCCGGTAGATCTGCACCTCGCGGTCGGCAAGCTGGAAGTCCTTCGGCAGGCGCACCGCTTGCGAGTTGCCGGACATGAAGACGGTGGTTCGCCGCATCGTTGCCTCCTTCGCCGTATATACGACAAGTATATTCCTCGTGCGCCTGACCCGTTGGCGGTACGCCATCCGGTGCGCGACCATCCGGTACAAACCGCATACCGGGAGATGAGTGGCCCGGTTCGGAAGGACGGGGCATGAGTTCACCGCGCGAGATCATGGGATGGGACCTGTTCGGGACCGCCTCCCGCGAGTTGGCGATGCACGTCGCGGAGTCCGGTTACGACCCGGACATCATCTTGGCGATTGCGCGGGGCGGGCTGCTGCCGGCCGGGGCACTCGGCTACGCCTTGGCGGTCAAGAACGTCTGGACGCTGAACGTCGAGTTCTACACCGGCATCGATGAGCGGCTGGAGATCCCGATCATGTTGCCGCCGGTGCCAGACTTGATCGACCTCGACCATGCCCGCGTCCTGATCGTCGACGACGTGGCGGACACCGGCAAGACACTGAAGTTGGTTGAGGACTTTTGTGCCGGGAAGGTCCTTGAGACGCGCACGGCGGTGTTGTACGAGAAGCCCCGGTCGGTGGTGAAGTGCGACTACGCGTGGCGCTACACCGACCGGTGGATCAACTTCCCGTGGAGCGACAAGGACCCGGTGGTATCGCGCGGCGGGGTGAAGGACGCATAGCGCGGGCTGTTGCCTCAACAGATGACCGGGCGCGCAGACTGCGGGCCGTGGGCGGGCGGGTCGATACCGACCCACCGTTCGTCGGCCGGTTCACTCGCCCGCTGGTACCGCGAGTCTGACGATAAGCGCAGGCGGTCTGCCGACTGGTTGTCCAGGCTCGCATGGACCAATACCATGTTGAAGACGAGCAGGTCGCCGGCGCGGTAGTCGGTGGTAAGCCATCGGCCGCCGAACTTCTGGCGCAGGCCGACGTGGTCGTCGGTGATCGCCCCGGTCGCGAGTTCCGGCCGGTTCCGCGTGCCGTCGGGGCCAAGCCATGCGCCGTCGTGGCGGTTTTCGCAGACGGTATCGACGTCGGTGGCGAGGTAGTCGTCGGTGAGGTCCCGCTGCCGGTGCGACCCCTCCAGGACGATCAGGCCGCCGAGGGTGCGATCGATGTCGCCAAGAGGCGTCCACGAGGTGCACAACTGGTGGGTGCCCCGCCCCATAAAGACGAGGTCGCAGTGCGACGCCGTACCCATGCCGGGCTTGACGAGGCGAAGCCACGTGAAGTCGAAGTGGCGGACCTCCTCGCCAAAGAGGGCGCGGTAGAAGCGGATCATCGGCCCATCGGCGCCGTACAGGAGGTGCTGCAACGCACGGTTGGTGCGGGCGAGGTCGGCGGACTTCACCCCAAGCGTGGCGTCGGGGATCACGATGGCGTCGTCGATGGGCAGGTCGTCGCGGATCAGGCCGTGGTCGGCGAGTTGCCGGCAGAGTTCGTGGCGCGCGGCGAGGACCTCGTCGCGCTGCAGGTAGCCGGGCAGGAAGAGGTAACCGTCGTCGTCGAGGCGTTCATGGGCGGTGGCAATGTGGCGCGCGACGGCCTCTGGGGTGGTGCCGAGGTCGTCGGAGCGGCGCAACTCGCCAAGGGTCTCGGGCGTGTCCTCGAGGGTCTGCCCGCGCGAGACGAGCGTGTGTGGGCGGGCATCGGTCAGGGCGGTCACGCGGCGAACCTCCGGTGCCGGCAGGATAGCGCGGGGTGGTGCCAAGGTCGTCGAGGCGTCCCAACTCACCGATGATTCGCGAGCATCCCCGCCTTGTGGGCGGTCATGGTCCATGGGCATCCCTGCCCTCCGGGTCGTCAGCCAGCAGTAGGTCTTCGGGTGGATTCCGTTCTCTTGCTGGCTTTGCAGCCGAGACGAGGTGGCAAGGATGTCCGCGGACCACGACGCGGTCTCGCCCGTTGCGGCATCCAACGCCGTGCGACGCGTGTACCAACACGCTCACGGTCGGCTCGTCGCATGCTGCGATGAGGCCTCAGCGAGATCGGTGGTTTCGAGTTCGTGTCGTCGGCGTCGCCCCGCGCTACACTGGCGCGCGATGCCCGACCCCCTCGTCCGGGCGATGCGCCCCGATGAGTGGGATGCCGTCGCCGAGTTGATCTACGTCTCGACGAACGCGTGGTACGCCGCGCGTGGTGCCGGGCCGATATTCACCGGCGGCCCCGACGTGGCCCGCCTCTTCCCCGAGACGTATGAGGCCCTTGACCCCGGGTGCACCCTCGTGGCGGAACACCCGCGCACCGGGCGCCTCATGGGGTCGTGCTTCCATCATCCGCGGGAGACGCACGTCAGTCTGGGCATCATGAACGTCCACCCGGCGTACTTCGGGATGGGGGTGGCCCGGCGCCTTTTGCGTGCGATCACCGACGATGCCGACGCGCGGGGTTTGCCCGTGCGGTTGGTTTCCAGTGCGTTCAATCTCGACTCGTATTCCTTATATACGCGTGCGGGGTTCGTGCCGCGCCGCACCTACCAGGACGTGCTGCTGGTGGTGCCGGAAGGCGGGCTGCCGCACGACGCCCCGCGGCGCGCGCAGGTACGCCCGGCGACGTTGGCCGACGTGCCGGCGATGGTCGCCCTCGAGGAGGAGTTGACTGGCATCCGTCGTGGAGGTGACTTCGCGCACTTCGTCACGAACTCCCAAGGCATCTGGCACGTGTCGGTGCTTGAAGGCGACAGGGGGCGGCTCGATGCGTTCGTCGGGTCGGTGGCGCACCCGGGAAGCCGGATGGTTGGCCCCGGCGTGGCGCGCACCGAGGACGACGCGGCGGCGGTCCTCTTGGCCGAACTCGATCGCCATCGGGGCCACTCGCCGGTCTTCTTGGTGCCGGTCGATGCCGCCGGCTTGGTCGCCCGGGCGTATGCGTGGGGTGGGCGCAACGTGGAGATGCACGTCCACCAAGTGCGTGGTGCGTGCCCGCCGATGCACGGGGTCACGCTCCCGACCTTCATGCCAGAGACGGGCTAGGCACCCCGCCACCACGTCACGCACCTGTTGCCACGGCCGCGCTGCCGGCCCTGAGGGAGATTCGCATGACCGCTGCAACCGCCGCGCCGGTGTCGCGCCAGACCCCGGCGTGGCTGCCCGGGTCGATCCTGATGGCCGTGATCTCGGCGGTCGCGTACGTACTGGCCGACGTCGAGACGCGTATCCTCGGGCAACCGGTCATCGAGGCGCTGGTGTTGGCGCTGCTGATCGGCGTTGCGGCGCGAAATGTTTTGGGGGACGGCAGCAAGCCGTACGCGCCTGGGGCCTCACTGGTGGCGAAGCACGTGCTCGAGGTGGGCGTCGCGTTCATCGGCGTGAGCGTGTACATGCCGGACATCCTGAAGGCGGGGCCGGCGCTGCTTGGCTTAGTGCTTGGTGGGGTTGGTGCGGGGATTGTGCTGAGTTTTACCGTCGGGCGCCTGATGGGCTTGAACCCGCACCTCGCGGCGCTGGTGGCGATTGGTAACTCGATCTGTGGGAACTCGGCGATCGCGGCGTTGGCACCGGTGATCGGGGCCGAGAAGAAGGACGTGGCGAGCGCGATCGGCCTGACGGCGGTGATCGGCGTGCTGTTGGTGCTTGGCCTGCCGCTGCTGATCGCGCCGTTCTTGTTGTCGAACTACCAGTACGGCGTGCTGGCGGGGATGAGCGTGTACGCCGTCCCGCAGGTGGTCGCGGCGGCGTTCCCGGTGAGCGAGCTGTCGGGCAATGTCGCGACGCTGGTGAAGCTCTCGCGCGTGCTGCTGCTTGGCCCGGCGGTGGTCATCATTGGCCTGGCTTTCCGGGTGTGGGGGGGCAAGACCGGCGGCGCGTCGACGAAGTTTTCCACGTACGTGCCGTGGTTCGTGGCGACCTTCCTGGTTCTGGCGGCGGTACGAAGCCTTGACGTGATGCCGATGGCGTTGGTCGACCCCGCGAAGCAGGTGAGCCGCCTGCTCACCATGCTGGCGATGGCCGGCCTTGGGTTCGGTGTGGATATCCGGTCGGTGCGGACGGTTGGTCCGCGCGTCGGCGTGGCGGTGGTGCTGTCGCTGACGTTCTTGGCGTCGGTGACGATTGCGTGGCTGAAGCTTGGAGGAATCGACGGGTAGGCCACCGGTATGAATCGAGACCGAGATGTGCAGCTCATTGAGCGAGGGACAGCACAGGTGATCGGTTGCCGTGGGTGTTACTCAAGATATCGTCACCGAGGCCATCTAGTTACTGGTCTTTTACCTCTAGCCTAGTGAATGGTTGTTCGCATCACGGTTTGCCTGAACCGGTTGACAGCCGTCGATTT
>CAILQO010000489.1 GCA_903836285.1 uncultured Chloroflexota bacterium | reverse complement strand
GAACCGTGCGGTCATCGTGACCACCCAGACAACCCCGCGGCGCGCGCGGCCTCGTCCAGCAACTCCGCCACAACGACGACCTGCCCGGCCTCGTGCGAACGGATCGCCGCCTCGACGACCGCGTGTGCCAATAGCCCCTCAAGGCCGCTCCCTTCGATGGCCGCCGGTGCGTCACCGGCCGAAAGTTGTGCCAGCCACCGCCCGATGCGCGTGCCGAAGGTCTCGCCGAAACTCGTCAGGCCCCCAGCATTATGCACGTGGACCGATTCCTTAGAGTCGTGGGGGAACCAGTGGAAGTCGACGGTGGAGTTGTCGATCACCACCCGACCCCGCGTGCCGCCGACCTCGGTCCGTTCGATCGAGTGGCGATCCGGGCCGTGCATGTCGTACGACCCGGTGAGGTGGCCAAGCGCCCCCGACGCGAACTGCATGTTGATCGACGCGTTGGACCACCCATTGCGCCCCGGCCCCTTCTGGAAGAAGGCCTGCACCTTGGCGACGTCGCCGCCGAGGTGGCGCATGACGTCGACGGAGTGCGAGTGCAACGCGCGCAGGTGGAAGTACGGCGGGTCGTCCTTCGGGTTCCGGATCCAGAGGTTCATGTTCACGAAGAGGACGTCGCCGAGGTCGCCAGACGCAATCTTGCCCTTCGCCATCTCGGTGGCGGGCGTGAAGCGATGGTTCAGGTCGACGGCGAGGCACTTGCCGGTGCGCCGGGCGGTGTCGACCATGCGCACGGCTTCGACGATGTCGTTGGAGATCGGCTTCTCAACGAGGACGTGAACCCCCGCCTCAAGGGCCTGGATCGTGGGAACGCAGTGGTGCGACCCGTTCTCGGTGCCGGCGGTGGCGACCGAGACCATGTCGAGGCCCTCGGCGGCCAGCATCGTGGCGACATCGTGATACGCACGGATGCCGAACTCAGCGGCGGCGTTGTCGGCGCGGGCTGGGTCGACGTCGCAGATTGCGACAAGTTCGGCCAGCGGGTTGGCCTTGTACGTCCGGGCGTGGGTGCGCCCGATGTTCCCCGCGCCGATGACGGCGGTGCGGATCGGTCCGGTCACAGGTGGTTGGTCCCTCCCCGCCCGTGCCTCGCCACGGTGGCGCCACGCCCGGCGGGATGCCGCGACCGGTCCTTCCGGTTCGCGCGGGCAATGTAGCCGATGCGCCTACCGGAGGATCCCGTCCACGCCGGCGCGTCGGTGTCGAGGCACCGTCGTCGGTGCGCGGGCGTCGTGCCCACTCCGGTCGAAGGCGATGGGCCGTCAAGGCGTGCATGAGGTGATGCCGGCCGGTGGTGCAACGTGCCACACGACGGCCAGGCCGGCACCCGCAGCCTCACGTCACGTCAGGTCGTCACCGTTAAAAAGAAGCGACGCCACCGGCAACGGCTGATCTGGGAAGGCCAGCGGCGCAACGGACGCCCCGGCATGCGCTTCGGCCACCCCGAACACTGCCACCGATCGGTACGTGCCGGAATCTGGGTCCGGATCGCGGTAGACCTCGAGGATCGGCGGATCCGCCTCGCCTCGGCGTCGCGCGACGAGTGCCCCGGGCGGCGTACCCACAAGGTTCAACAGCCACGTCTCAGCGATTCCGGCACGCGCGCACACCGCAAGCTTCACCGACCGGTCGT
>CAILQO010000488.1 GCA_903836285.1 uncultured Chloroflexota bacterium | reverse complement strand
CCCCTTTCCTCGTCGGGAAGGGGGGGTCAGGGGGTTACGCCCGGCAGAAAATCGGAGACTCATGGCCCCGGCGGGATCCACCCGCCGGGCTACTCAATCACTTCTTCCTCTTCCTCGATTTCGCCCTCGAACAACGTGATGTCCAGGTTGAGATCAGGCGGCGTCCAAGGTTTGGATACCTTCCCCCGTGCTGGATCGACCATCGCGTGCAGGACGGGCTCGCCCGCAAGCGGCAGCGAGGTGACCCGCGCACCGCAGGCATCGTAGACCGCGTTGGCCACTGCTCCAAGGGTCGGCACGATCGGCACCTCACCGACACCGCGCACGCCGTAGGGTCCGTCGATCGCCGGCACCTCGACGAGAACGCACTCGACGTTCGGCGCGTCAAGGGCTGTCGGCATCCGGTAGTCCAGCAACCCTGGGTTTCGGAGGCGCCCATCCGCGTCGTAGACGTAGCCCTCGGTGAGCGCCCATCCAAGGCCCTGTACGACGGCGCCCTGAATCTGCCCTTCGACGGCGGTGGGGTTGATCGCCTTGCCCACATCCTGCGCGGCCACGGCGTTCACGACGATCACCGCCCCAGTTTCCGGGTCAACCTCCACCTCCACGAGCTGCGTCGCAAACGCCGGCGCACGCAGAAGGTGGGTAACTTCGCCGGTGCCGACGACCGGGCCGTCGCCTGCGCTTGAGGACCCGCGCGCCACTTGCGCCAAAGTGAGCCGGTGCGCGGGGTCGGACGCGGACCAGAACTCACCATTCCTGTATTCAACCTCGTCAGGCGGGCATCGCAGTAGCGACGCGGCACGTTGCCGGAGCTGCGTCCGCGCATCGACCGCGGCCCGGAATACGGCCGTGCCGAGGCTGTACGTGATGCGGCTCCCGCCCGTCGGGTTGCTGAACGGCGCGACATCGGTGTCGGCCTGCACGACCTGGATCCGGTCGTACGGCAGCTGAAGCTCCTCCGCCGCGATCTGCGCCATTGTCGTGCGTGTGCCGGCCAAGTCGACCGCCCCGGTCACAACGACTGCTGACCCGTCCTCGTTGACGTTGATGTGCGCGGTCGACGTGCCAACGCCGCCCCCCCAGAGCCCGCACCCAACGCCACGGCCACGAAGCCAACCAGGCCGGGATGGAGACGCCTTCGGGTGAGCCCACGACGGGTGCGACTCGATCGCCTTGAGGGTCTCGACGAGTCCAATCCGCGGGTAGGGCACGTCCGAGGGGTTCCGGTCGCCTTCGGAGACGGCGTTCTTGAGGCGAAGCGCGACCGGGGACATGCCAAGCTCCCCGGCAAGCATGTCGAGGGCGCTCTCGACGGCGTACGCGCCCTGCGGACCATTTGGCGCACGATAGGCACCAGTGCTGGGGCGGTTGGTGAGCACGTCGTAGCCCACGTAGTGGAAATTCTCGACGGTATACGACCCGAACCCGCAGTTGATGCCACCAACGGACCCACCGCCTGGGTACGCCCCGACGTCCCAGACGTAATGGGCCCGTGCGGCGACGAGGGTCCCGTCACGCCTGGCCCCCAGCTCAACGTGCATTGCGGTATCGGGCGCTGGCCGGGTCGCGCGCAGCACCTCTGATCGCGAAAGCTGCATCTTTACCGGTCGCCCTGTCACGAACGCGAGGACGGCGCAGATCGGTTCGAGGCTCATCGCCCCTTTCGCCCCGAATCCACCCCCAACTTCCGATGCAGTGACGCGCACGCGGCGGGGTGGGACCTTCATGAAGCCGGCGAGACCGCTCCGGACGCCGAACGAACCTTGCGTCGACGTCCACACCGAGAACCGGCCGTCTGGCGAGTACTCAGCGAGGCAGGCCTGCGGCTCGATGTAGCCCTGATGCACCATCGCCGTCCGGAACGATGCGTTCACCCGAACATCAGCACTGGCCAAGGCAGCGCCGACGTCGCCCTTCGACATCTCCGTGACCTTCGCGACGTTGCTCGGCGTCCGTGCCTTCCCGTTGAAGGTTTCGGTGAAGACGCCATCATGCAGCAGCGTCGCGCCCGGCTGCATTGCCACTTCTGGATCGAGCACGACCGGCAATGCCTCGTACTCGACGCGGATGAGCGCCAACGCCTCCTCGGCGACGGTCGGGGTGATGGCCGCGACCACGGCGACCGGCTCATGGTGGAAAACGGCCTTCTTCCACGCAAGGACACGCTTGCCTCGCGACGGAACGTCGAACTCCTCGGGTGCCGGGTCGGTGCCGGAGATCGCCGCGATGATGGAAGGAAGGTCCGCCCCGGTTAGGACGGCATGCACGCCCGGGTAGGCGAGTGCGGCGGAGGTGTCGATCGACACGATCCGGGCATGCGCATGCGTGCTGCCGAGGTGGCGCGCCCAGAGCATGCTTGGCCGTGATTGGTCGGCGCCGTACAGGGCCTTACCAGTGACCTTCTCCGTACCCTCAATTTTCGGCACACGTTGCCCGATGACTGCGTGGGTTGGTGTCTGAGGTTCGGCAGTAGGCGCCGGACGGGCCACGCTCGGCGGGATCTGCGTCGTTGTCATTGGTAGTCCCTCGTGGTCCTCACTGCCAAGCCCCAGCCGCATCGGCAGGAGCGAGGTGATCGGTGCGTGTGGGTGGCAGGGGCTGCCGGGCTAATGCACCGACCCGGCCGCCGCCTCGATGGCCCGCACGATCTTGTCGTAGCCAGTGCAGCGGCAGAGGTTGCCGGCGATTGCGTACCGGATCTCCGTCTCGGTCGGTTCAGGGTTCCGGCGGAGGAGTGCGACTGCAGACATGACCATCCCTGGCGTGCAAATGCCGCACTGGAGCCCGCTCTCGGACACGAAGGCTTGCTGGACGGGGTGCAGGCGCCCTTCGGACGCGAGACCCTCGATCGTCGTCACCTCCTGACCGTCGACCTCCGGGGCAAGCACGAGGCAGGAGTTCACTGGCTTGCCGTCGAGGAGGACGGTGCAAGCGCCGCAGTCGCCCGTCCCGCAGCCTTCCTTGGTGCCGGTCAGACCGATGGTGTCGCGGACGACTTCGAGCAGCGTGCGATGCGGATCCGTGTAAAGCTCATGGTCCTCGCCGTTGATGCGGGCGTTGACGATCATTTTGGACACCGGCTACTCCTGTGCTTGGGCGCGTGCCCCCACTGGTTCGCAACTACCCCGCCGATTCGCTCCTCGCACCCGCGTCGCATCGGGGGATTGGGTTGGGGGAGGAGGCGGGCAATCAGACGGCGCGAGCTTGGGCGACCGCGGCGCGAATCGTGCGGCGCGTGAGGACCTCCACGAGGCGCCGTCGGTAGTCGGCACTGCCTCGCTGGTCCGAAATTGGGCGGGCCTCGCCCGCAGCGATGCGCCCGACTTCGCTGATTGTGGCCTCGTCCGGAAGGTGCCCGATGCCTCGCGCCTCTGCTGCCGTGGCGCGGAACGGCGTCGGGCCGACTGCACCGAGTGCGATGGCCAGGGCGGCAATCGCGCCGTCCGCGTGAAGTGTGACCTGAGCGGCGACGCCTGCAATGGCGATATCCATTTCCTGCCGGGGGGTGTGACGCTCGTACGCCGACCCTGTGCGGTCTGGTTGCGCCGGGACGTGGATCGCGACAAGGACCTCACCGACGGTGAGAGCGGTCCGGCCCGGTCCAGTGAAAAAGTCCGCTATCGGGATCTCGCGTTGGCCATCCGGACCGTGGATGCGCGCGACCGCGCCTGCGACGAGAAGCGGTGGTGCGGTGTCCGCCGACGGGGCCGCATTACAGACATTGCCCCCGACCGTGCCCCGGTTCTGGATCTGGAACGACCCGACAAGTGACGCACCCGTGGCGAGAGCGGCGTAGTGGCGTTGCACGGCCGGATGGGCTGCAACGTCAGCCAGCGCAACACGCGCTCCGATTGCGAGGCCATCCGCGTCGCTATACGCCAGTGCGGAAAGTTCGGCGACGTCCTTCAGGGAAACGACATATGCCGGGACGGCACCTCGCTCCTTGGCTTGGACAAGGAGGTCCGTGCCACCGGCGATGACCCGACCGCCAGGCCCCTCACGTTCGAGGACGGCGACCGCCTCGGCGAGCGACTTGGGCGAGTGGTAGGCGAAAGCTCGCATCGGCTGGTGGCACTCCTCAAGGGCAACAAAGTCTTCTCTGGACTTGGATCGGACGGTCAGGCCCGCCGTGATTGTAGCCACGCGCATGGTGCGTCTGCGGCCGTAAAACCCGTGGCGTGAAACGCTTGGTGCAGGCGCAACCGCCATCGTCGACGAGCTACCGCGACCTTCACCTGCACACCAACCGCAGCGACGGAGCGATGTCTGTCGCCGAACTGCTGGCGCACATGTCCCGGCGCACGCCCCTCGCGATCATCGCGATCACCGACCACGACGAACGGGCTGCATTGGTCGAGGCGTGGACCCGGGTGCGTGGTGTCCCT
>CAILQO010000487.1 GCA_903836285.1 uncultured Chloroflexota bacterium | reverse complement strand
GTCGCCGTCGCCGTCGCCATTACCATCATCGCGGCCCCGCCGGTCGCCGCGGAGAGCCTCCTCGATACCCTCCAGTCGAGGCTTGACGCGGCGAAGGCGGCGATTGGCAACCTCACTGGCCAACGTGACCAGGCGGCGCGCCAAGTCGATGCCCTCCGCGGCACCTCGAAGTCGTTGGCCGACGAGCTGAAGCGCCTCGACGGCGAGATCATTGAGGCCGTCGCCCGCCTGCGCGATGCCGAGCAGGAGCTGGTTCGCCTTGAGGGCGAGGAGGTTCTCCTGGAGGCCGAGATTCGCGACGGCCTCGCCGCGGTGCAGGGCCGCGTGGATGCCTACGGTGCCCACCTGCGTGCCTTGTACAAGGCGACACGCACGAGTTCGCTTGAGCAACTCCTGGCGGCCCAGAGCCTCGGCGACGCCGTCCAACGGGTCACCGCGATGCGCGCCGTCTCGCAAGTGGATACCCGGCTGCTCGCGGAGTTGCGCCGCGACACCGCCGCGCTGACCATCGCGCGCGAGGCGCTTGCGAAGTCTCGATCGGAAGCGTCCACCCGCCGTGACGAGATCGCCGCCCGCCAGGCGCAGCTGGAGGAGGCCCGTGCGCGTCACGCCGAGACGGTCCAGAAGGCGGACGCCGAGACGAAGGCTGCGGAGGCCCGACTCACCGACTACGACCGGCAAGCGAAGGAGCAAGCGAGCCAGATCTCCGGCCTGCAGGCGCAGTACCAGGCGCAGCTGCGCGAGATCGAACGCCAACGGCAAGAGGAGGCCGCGCGCGAGGCGGCGGCGCGGGCCGAGATGGAACGGGCGACGGCGCAAGCGCAGGCGACGGTCGCCGCGGCCCAGACCGCGCAGGCGCAGGCCACCGCCGAGGCCGTCGCCAACGCGCAGCTGGCGCAAGCCCGTGCGCTCGCGACGGTCTACGCGCAGGGCACGGTCGTGAGTCGCCAGACGGAGGTGGCGTTCGCGACGCGCGCCGCCGCCGTCACGCGGACGCCCGGGGCGGCCTTGCCGACCCCCGTGCCCATGAAGCCGGCCGTCACGCCGGTGCCGATCACCATGCCCTTGCCCGGACCGAAGCCCGCGCAGACGCCGACGTCGGTGGTGATCCCCGGCTCGGTGCGCACGAACCTCCTGCAGCCCTCAACCCTCGGCTTCGTCTGGCCGGTCGAGGACCCGGACGTGACGACCGAGTTCGGCGAACGCAACTTCGCGCAGTCGTTCCACACTGGGATCGACATGGCCGTTCCGATCGACTCGCCGGTGCGCGCCGCCGCCGACGGCATCGTGTTGAAGACCGGTCTCGCCGTCCCCGGGGCACCGTCCATGAGCTACGGGATGATGGTCGTGGTGGCGAACGGCCCGACGACCGCCACGTTGTACGCCCATTTGCAGAGCCGCGGGCGCGTGCCGCCGGTCGCTCCGGGGCAGGTCGTGAAGCGCGGGCAGATCATCGGGTACGTCGGCATGACCGGCCTGACGTCTGGTCCCCACCTCCACTTCGAGGTCTTGGTGAACGACCAACCAGTGAACCCGCGCCGCTTCCTCCCTCGGGGTGGCTAGGCTCCCCGCCCCCATCGCATCGGGGGAGGCGCAGGGGGCAGCCCCTCCGCCGCTTCGTGAACAAGGTCCTCAGCGGGGGAGGGGTTGGGGAGGGGGCCTCTCCGCAACCGGCGAAGGCGCGCAGGATGCGCAGGGGCTTCT
>CAILQO010000486.1 GCA_903836285.1 uncultured Chloroflexota bacterium | reverse complement strand
GCGGGAAGAGGGCGGGTGGTGCGCTACATCCGGCCAACCGAGATTGCGGTGCCGTTGGCGTCGCCCTCAATGGCTTCGACGTAGGCGCGTGCAACCTGCCAGGCAGGAGTTCGGGGGCGCGAATCAGTGCCGGGGTCACCGACCCAACCGGGACTGACGACAACGACCCGGGAACCACGCGGCATCTCGAGGGCGGCGGCGCGGACAAATCCCTCGAGTGCGGCGTTGACCGTCGCCGCCGCGGTGCTGCCGGCAATCGCGTGCCGGGCCAGAAGTCCGGCGGTCAGCACAATCACCCCACCGTCGCGTAGGTGCGGGATCGCGAGCTTCGTCAGGAGGATCTGCCCAAGCAGCTTCTCGTGCAGGCTACCGAGGTAGTCCGCGGCGGCCAAGTCCGTCATCGGCCCCCACCGCGGGCGTCCGGCGCAACAGACGACGGCGTCAAACGGGCCCACCTCGCCGAGGAACCGCTCAATCGACGACGCGTCGCCGATGTCCACGCGCACCCCTGCCGACCTACTGCCGCGAACCACCTCGTGGCGCTCCGCAAGCGCCGCCGCCACCGCGCTCCCGATCAGTCCGGTCGCACCGACTACCGCCACACGCATCACCGTCTCTCCTCCACCCTCCGCCCGCCCACCGATCTGGCACCGGGCGACTGGCGTACGTCAGTCAACGTCGATCACCGTGGTGCGGCGTACTTGACCGGTCGCGGGATCGATCCGGTTCTCTCGGCGCACACCAGTGACACCCCGCAGCGCGCCGCTGCCCCTGACCCGACCAGACACCCATCGCACGAGCTGCGCCACCACGCCGACAGCGACGATCACTCCGAGTATCACCAGACCGGCGGTCGCAATACCGATGACCACGGCGACGATGAGGCCGAGGATGCCCATGACGACAACAACCCTCATGGCGATGCCGACCACGTCCCGTACCGAGTCACCACCGGGGGCAACACCGCCGCCAGGAACGGTTCTCATCGCTGCCTCCTCCGTGGCACTCCGCGACATCATGGTCCCGCCACGGGTCGGATCGCGTGGAGTCCCTCCGGGACCGCTCGCGCCTTCGTCATCCGTGGGGCAGCGCGTCTCCCCTCTCTCGATCCTCCTAGGGAGGCGCACGCCGTACTGCAACGGGGGAGGGGGTTCTCTCGGCGGGGGACTCGGGGATGCCGATGTCTGCCCGAACCCGGGTAGGCCCAGCAGGATTTGAACCTGCGACCTGCTCCTTATGAGGGAGTCGCTCTCACCGCTGAGCTATGGGCCCTGAACGTGGTTCGTGCCGACGGGTCGCCCGTCACGCGGCAGCATAACAGGGTTGCACGGTGCTTCCTGCATCTCACCGGTCGAGCGCGTAGGGCGCTACGCTCGCGTCGGGCAGCGTCGTTGCCTTGCGAACGACGGGCAACTCCCCTGCCTGAAGCTCCGGCGACAGAAGTGATGAGACGAGCCGCGCGCGGGCGGCCCGGATGGGAATGGATCCGAGCACTCTGCGGTGAACTGCAGGGAGCGGGCTTCCATTAACAGCCGGTTGGAGGTAGCTGTGCGTCTACTCAGGGTGATTGCGACGTGGACGGTGGGCGCAGTAGTTGGGATCGTGGTCGTCTTGACTGCATCGGTCGGTATTGACTATGCCGTCGGCACAAAACGGATCCTCGACGTCACGAACGTTGAGGTTCCTGCGTCGGCCGGCACGCCCGCCGTGCGCGCATACGTTGCGAAGCCCACGCAACCCGGCCCGCGCCCGATTGTGATCATGATCCACGAGTTCTACGGCCTGAATGCCTCGATTACCGGTAAGGCCGACCTCCTCGCGAGACAAGGCTACGTCGTCGTGGCGCCGGACACGTTCCGGGGGTCGACAACCTCGTGGATCCCTCGCGCCATCTACCAGACGCTCACTGCCCGGCCGGAAGTCGTCAACGCAGACCTCGATGCCGTTGTGGCGTGGGCGAAGGCCCAACCGGGGGCCGACCCGTCCCGCGTCGCCGTCATGGGCTTCTGCTACGGCGGGCGCACGTCCCTCCTCTATACCTTGCACGATCCGTCCATTGCCGCCACGGTCGTCTTCTACGGGAACCCGGAGACCGACCCGCAGAAGCTCAAGGCAATCAAGGGTCCAGTGCTTGGCATCTTCGGGGGGGCGGATTCGTCGATCCCGGTGGCACAGGTTGACGCCTTCCGGAAGGGGCTGGAGACCGCCGGTGTCCGCAACCGCGTGACTGTCTACGATGGTCAACCCCACGCGTTTGTTGTCGATGCCGCGGGGATCAAAGCCGGAGGCGTCCAGGAGCAGGCGTGGAACGACATGCTCGGGTTCCTGAAGGACAGCTTCGAGGCGCCCCGCGCCGGAATCGAGGCGGGCAACCCGGAGGCGGCATCGGTACCAACATCGTTCACGTACCTGATGGCACTGGCACTGGAGCACGTGCGTGATCACCGCACGCACCTGCATTGACGTCCGATGCGTAGAGGCGGCCTGACGCGATTTGGGCCCGCGGCGCGCCAAAGCGGCGTTGGAGGGGGGCTGTTGGATGGAGTCGCCGATCCGCCCCGGGGCGCGACGAACCGGGGCTGTCCCACCTCGCCCGGGTGCGCCGTGCGTTCGATGCGCAACGGTCAACCGTCCGGGGGCGAGGTTCTGCGACCGATGCGGTGGACTGCTTGACGCAGGTCCTGCCTCGGCGGTTCATCGCCAAGCCAGTCCTGGATCCGCCGCGCTGCCCTCGCCCGACCCTGCCCCAGCGACCGTCGCCCGGACGACGTACGTGCCGTATCCGGTGCCCGTCCGCGATGATCGGCGCGACGGCAGTTCGTTTGGCACTGGGTTCGGGTTGTCGCTCGGCTGGATCGCCGGTCGGCTGCTGTTCCAGTTGCTGATGCTGGCACTCTTCCTGTTCGTGGGCATCGCACTCCTCGGTCCGTTCCTGTCGGCGCTGCGCATCTGGTAAGCGCCTATCGGCTCCTTGGGGCACGTGCGGGCTGGGTGACCCCTCTCCCGATCCTTCTTGGCGCAGCGCCTCTTAGTGCCTCCTTAGCGAAGCGCCTGTCAGTTCCTCCTACGGAGGCGCTTCGCTGAGGAGGCCTCGAGTACTCGGGTAACGATTGGCGCGAGCGACTGCGACGGGGGCAGTTCACGGGGCAAAGTCCGCCTACGGAGGCGCACGCCGTGCTGACCACCCGACGAAGGAGGGTGGCCGCTTTCGCAGGGGGAGTGGGAACTGCGGGTGAGGTGAGGGTTGGGAGTGCAGGGGGCCTTCTCCCGTTGCACTCCCCGGGAAGTTCCCGGCTAGGCAAGCAGGCGGCGGAGCTCCTCCTCCACCTCGGCCCGTGGCGCCGGTCCCTCAAACTTCGCCGCCACTTTCCCGCGCGTATCGACCAGGAAGACCCACGGTTCACTGGTGAGGCCCCACTCGGTCACCGTCTCATACGGCACGCGGTTCTGCGGGTCCTTGTAGATCTCGACGTGCACGAAGTTCACGGCGCCACCGATTTGTCGCTTGAGGGCGCTCATCTCGTCCACCATCGGCGCGCAGGTCTGCGTCGCGCAGAAGCCAGGTGTGGCGAAGACCACGACAAGCGGCTTGCCGGTCGCAATCGCGTCGGCGATCGTCAGGTCATGCATGTCGTTCGGCACGACCCCGCTGTCGATCAGCCTCAAATCCGGCACGTCCCGGGCGGTCAGGTTGCGGCTCCGGGGCGCGTCGGCGCCGATCGCCGGGGTGTCGGGCTTGACCTTCACCGGGAATCGGGTGCGGGCCGGACCGATGGCGCGCCCATCTGCCTCGCCAGTGACCTCCACGCCCCACATCCCGGACCGGTCAAACTCCACTGGCGCCACGTAGATACCCTTGCCCTTGGTGTCGACCCAGCGGTAGGTGGCGCTGACCTCCTTCCCGCGCACGGCCGGGGACGGTTCGATGGGGAAGAAGAACCTGAGCGTGACCGAGGCATCGGCAAGTCGCTGCGGTGAGTTCACGTTCTCCGGGAAGTGCAGGATGCCAAGCGAGAACCGGTTGGGGCCGACGGCGAGGTCGGTGGCCGGCACGATCGCCTGGATGCGCGCCGTTCCCTGGCCGGAAAGCCCGCTCCAAGGGTCAGCGGCGGCAGGTTTCGCTCCATCCGCCGAACCCAACCCGTCCTTGAGGGAGACGCCGCATGCCCCGAGTGCGGTCGGGACCACTGCCCCAGCAATCGTGGCGAGTGTCCGGCGTCGGGCCTGCGCGAGCATCTGCGCCTCCATCGATGATCCCCGAGGAGTATGGCACCCATCTGTTGCAGCGATGGGGACGTGCGACAATCCCGCGTGATGACCTCAGTGGCACGCGACGCGTTCTTGCGATCCCTCATCCGCGACGTCCCGGACTTCCCGCAACCCGGGATCATGTTCAAGGACATCACCACGCTCATCCGGGATCGCGAGGGCTTCCGCCAGGTCGTCGACGGCATCGCCGCCGCCCAGTCCGGCATTGGGGTTGATCTCGTGGTCGGCGTCGAGTCCCGGGGCTTCATCTTCGCCGCGCCGGTCGCGATCCAGCTGGGTGCGGGCCTGGTGCCGGTGCGAAAGCCGGGCAAGCTCCCAGCCAAGGTCATCGCGCAGGCGTACGAGCTGGAGTACGGCCGAAACGTCCTTGAACTGCATGCCGACGCCGTCTCGCCCGGGCAGCGGGTACTCGTGGTCGATGACGTCCTCGCAACTGGAGGGTCACTCGAGGCGACCATCGCGCTTGTGGAGGCGCTCGGTGGCACCGTCGCCGGCGTGTCGGTCGTGATCGAGCTGGCCTTCCTGGGTGGGCGCGACCGCCTTGCGCGTCCCGACCTCCACGCGCTGCTCACCTACTAGCCCATCTCCCTCGGAGAGAGAAAGCCCGCTGCGTCCCCAAAGCCCGCTGCACCCCCAAAGCCCCCTCCCCAACCCCTCCCCCGTTGCCACGGGAGAGGGGCGAGTACGACGAGGCCACGTACGTGAATGACGAACTGCATCGATCGCCCGGTACGTCCACGCCTCACCGGAGCGACGAATCCTCATCCGGGCACGTCACCGGGTATGCCTCCGTGACCTGGCATCCGGGCGATCCGCCGGAGGTGGAGATCCTCGACCAGACACGCCTGCCCCACGACGTTCGCGCAGTCCGGACGTCGTCCCCGACGGTCGTTGCCGACGCGATCCGGGGCATGCAGGTCCGGGGCGCCCCGGCAATCGGCATCGCGGCGGCGTTCGGGGTCGCCTTGGCCGCACACGAGGCGCCCGCCGGCAGCGGCCTCCCCGACCGCGCGTTCTGGACCCACATCGAGACGGCATGCACCGCGCTTGCCGCGACCCGACCGACCGCCGTCAACCTCTTCTGGGCAATCAACCGCATGCGCCAGCGGATCGACGTGGTGCGCGCCGGGACTGCGGACGCCAGGGCGGTGCGCGCGGCACTCGACGCCGAGGCGGTTGCGATCCTGGACGAGGATGTCGCCGCGTGCCACGCCATCGGCATGCACGGACTGCCTCTGTTCGAGGACGGCGATAGCGTCCTGACCCACTGCAATGCGGGTGCGTTGGCGACCGGTGCGTGGGGTACCGCGCTTGCGCCCGTCTTCCTCGCCCACCGTGCTGGGGTGCGCCTGCATGTGTTTGTTGACGAAACGCGCCCGTTCCTTCAGGGTGCGCGCCTGACGGCGTGGGAGCTCCAGGCGGCCGGCATCGACTGCACCCTGATCACCGACAACATGGCGGCGCACTTCATGGGCATCGGCCGCGTATCGAAGGTCATCGTCGGCGCCGACCGGATCGCGGCAAACGGCGACGTGGCAAACAAGATTGGAACCTACGGTGTGGCGATCATCGCCCAGGCGCACGGGATCCCGATGTACGTCGCGGCGCCAACCTCGACGATCGACCTGTCGCTGGCCTCGGGAGCGGCGATTCCGATCGAGTACCGCGACCCGGCGGAGGTCACCTCGTTCCGTGGGTCGCCCGTCGCGCCACACGGCGTCAACGCGTCACATCCGGCCTTCGACGTGACCCCGTCGCGCCTCGTCACGGCGATCATCACCGAGGTCGGCGTGCATCGCGCACCGTACGGCCCCCCGCTCGCGGCGGCGGTGGCTTCGACCTCCTTGAGACGGACCTAACGCGGGGTGAGCGAGGCCGAATCCCGGAGAAGCCCCCTCCCCAACCCCTCCCCTGTTGCGACGGGAGAGGGGGGGAGTCAGGTTGGTGAGTGATTGATCGCTGCGAATCGAAAAGCCCCCTCCCCCGTTTCAGTAGCTTGCGCCTCTCAAGTCCTCCTACGGAGGCGCTGCGCTAAGGAGGTTCGGGAGCGTGGGGTGAGATCTGAAGGAGTTCACGATGACGACGACGCATGACCATGGCCACGGACGCCTCGCCGTCATCGGCGGGAGCGGCTTCTACGACATGCCCGGCCTCGAAGACCGGCGTGAGGTGGATGTCGAGACCCCGTTCGGCCCACCGTCCGACCCGATCGTCACCGGCAGGGTTGGTGGGCAGCCGGTGGCTTTCCTCGCGCGCCACGGTCGGGGCCATCGCTACCTTCCGACGGAGGTCCCCGTCCGCGCCAACATCTTCGCCCTGAAGTCGATCGGCGTTGACCGAATCATCGCCGTCAGCGCCGTCGGGTCGATGCGCCACGAGCTTGCGCCGCGCGACGTGGTGATCCCGGACCAGCTGATCGACCGCACAATGCACCGGCCGAACACGTTCTTCGGCGATGGGATCGTCGCCCACGTGGGGGTCGCCGACCCGTTCTGCCCGCACCTGAGCGCCACCCTCGGCGAAGTCGCTGCCCGGTCCGGCGTGACAGCCCACCGTGGGGGTGCCTACGTCTGCATCGAGGGACCGCAGTTCTCAACCAAGGCCGAGAGCCGTATGTACCGGTCGTGGGGTGTCGACATCATCGGCATGACCGCGATTCCCGAGGCACGCCTCGCCCGGGAGGCGGAGATCTGCTACGCCATGCTGGCCTTCGTGACCGACTACGACGTGTGGCACGAGAGCGCGGAGCCGGTGACCGTGGAGATGGTGGTCGGGAACCTGCGTGCAAACGTGGCGGCGGGGCAGCGGATCGTGACGGAGGCGATTGCCCTCGCGACCGGCGCCCGGACGTGCCCGTGTGAATCGGCACTTGCGGGGGCGATCATGACGGCGCCAGATCGCATCCCTGGGCAGGTGGCTCGCCGCCTCGGCCCGATCGTCTCGCGCTACCTCTAGCAAAAAGAGAAGCCCCCCTCCCCAACGAAAGCGTCCACCCTCCTTCATCGAGCGATCCCCCTCCCCAACCCCTCCCCCGTTGCGACGGGAGAGGGGCGAGACGCCCCCTCCCTCGTATTCGGTCACCCAGTTGTGAGGCACGAGCATCAATGAACGCGACTACCACCTCTGACGGCGCGGCGTCCGTGCTTTGCATCGGGACCGTTGGGATCGATGAGGTCGAGACACCGTACTCCCACGTCACAAACCTGCTTGGCGGGTCTGCGTCGTACTTCGCGGCGGCGGCCGGGGTCGTTGGGGCGCCGACGCAGTTGGTGAGTGTGATCGGCGATGACTTCCCGGAAGAGTTCGCCGCCACGCTTGGCGCGAGTGGCGCAGACGTCGCCGGGCTTGCGCGTCTGCCGGGGCAGTGCTTCCGGTGGGGTGGGCGTTACCACTCCGACTGGAACGAGCGCGACACCACCTATACTGACCTGAACGTCCTCGCACAGTTCGACCCGGTATTGCCTGATCACTTCCGCGAGGCGCGCTACGTCTTCCTCGCCAACACCGACCCGAAACTGCAGGCCAAGGCGCTCGACCAGGTGCGCGACCCGGAGCTGGTGATCATCGACTCGATGAACCTCTGGATCGACATCGCACGCCACGCACTGCACGACGTGCTCGCCCGAGCCGACGTCGTCCTGATGAACGATGGCGAGATCCGCCAGTACACCGGCGTTGGCAGCGCCATCCGTGGGGCGAGGGCAATCCTGGACCAGGGCCCGCAAGCCGTGATCGTCAAGCGAGGCGAGCACGGCGCGACCCTCGTGCACAAGGAGGGACTGTTCCTGTGCCCGGCAGTCCCGGTCGAGTCGGTTGTCGATCCCACCGGGGCCGGCGACTCATTTGCCGGGGGCTTCGTTGGGCATTTGGCGCTCACGCGGGACCACTCTCTGGCAAACTTGCGTCGGGCGACGGCGCATGGGTGCGTCGTGGCCTCGTTCACCGTTGAGGACTTCAGTGTCCGGCGCCTTGCGAGGGTCACGCCGGCTGAGTTGGTCGCCCGCTATCGCGAGTTGCGGGACCTGACGCAGTTTGACGACCTCGACCCGATTCACGTCGCAAACGTGAGCGTCGGCCACCATCGCGCCGGGCCAACCTAGCCTCGCGTAGCTCCGGGGATTGGGTCGGGGATCCACACTGCCCTTCCCTGTCGCCTTAGAAATGGGCGGGGACGACGACGGGAGGCGGGCGACCGCTGCCTCGCCGGACCGGGGGGCGCGAGCATCGAAACACTGCATGGAGAGAAGCGTGTCCAACGTCGTACCAAGTGATATCAAGGATCCATCGCTAGCCACGCGCGGGCAGCAGCGCATCGAGTGGGCCGAGCAGGACATGCCCGTGCTGCGCCTCGTCCGCGAACGCTTCGCCCGCGAGCAGCCGTTTGCCGGCATCCGCCTCGGGGCGTGCCTGCACATCACCACCGAGACGGCAAACCTCCTGATCGCCCTCAAGGCCGGCGGTGCCGAGGTGACGGCGTGCGCCTCCAACCCGCTCTCCACGCAGGACGAGACGGCGGCGGCACTGGTGGTTGAGCACGGCATCTCCGTCTACGCGATCAAAGGCGAGGACGACGCCACGTACTACCGCCACCTCCGTGCCGTCCTCGACACGAAGCCGAACATCACGATGGATGACGGCTGCGATTTGGTCTCAGAGATCCACAAGAATCGTCAAGACCTCTTCGCCACGATCATCGGCGGCACCGAGGAGACGACGACCGGCGTCATCCGCCTCAAGGCGATGGAGGCCAAAGACGTCTTGCAGTTCCCAATCGTCGCGGTGAACGAGGCGGCGACCAAGCACCTGTTCGACAACCGCTACGGCACCGGTCAAAGCACTCTCGACGGGGTCGTGCGCGCCACGAACATCCTCCTTGCGGGCAAGGTCGTCGTCGTTTGTGGCTTTGGGTGGTGTGGTCGAGGCATCGCCATGCGCGCCCGAGGCATGGGTGCGAGCGTGATCGTGACCGAGATCGACCCGACCCGTGCCCTTGAGGCGGTCATGGAGGGCTTCCGCGTCTTGCCGATCGCCGACGCCGCGCGCGAGGGTGACCTCTTCCTCACCGTCACCGGCGACATCCACGTGATCGACACCGCGCACTTCGCCGTGATGAAGAGCGGCGCAATGGTTGCGAACTCAGGCCACTTCAATGTCGAGATCAACCTCCCCGGCCTCGAAACGATGAGCACGAGCCACCGCAAGGTGCGCGACTTCGTCGATGAGTACGTGATGGCCGACGGGCGCAAGATCTTCGTGCTCGGTGAGGGGCGCCTCATCAACCTCGCCGCCGGTGACGGCCATCCTGCGTCGGTGATGGACATGAGCTTCGCCAACCAAGCGCTGTCCGCCGAGTACATGGTGAAGCAGGCGAAGAACCTGAACGCGCACGTGTACGACGTACCTGAGGACATCGATCGGGAGGTCGCGCGCCTGAAGTTGCACGCGCTTGGCGTGTCGATCGACGTGCTCACGCCCGAACAAGAGCGCTACCTCGGGTCGTGGGAAGAGGGTACGTAGGCGCGATCCGGAGAAGCCCACCCCCAGGCCTCCGAGGCCCCCTCCCCAACCCCTCCCCCGTTGCGTCGGGAGAGGGGCGAGTACGACCTCAACCCTCCCCCGTTGCGACGGGAGTTGGGCGAGCACCAAAGAAAGCAGGAACGTGAGCACCACCTTCATGCGCAGTCCCCGGTTGCTGTTCACCTCGGAGTCGGTCACCGAGGGGCACCCGGACAAGGTTTGCGACCAGATCAGCGACGCCATCCTCGACCTGTGCATCGGACGTGATCGGATGGCGCGCGTCGCCTGCGAGTCCAGCGTGAAGTCGAGCGACTCTTGGGACTGGGTTGCCGTCTACGGCGAGATCACCCCCCTGCCGGGCGAGCGCGAGGTCCGCGACGTGGTGCGCGCCGTCCTCACCGACATTGGGTACACCGACCCGAAGTACGGCGCCTCTGCCAAGGACTCCGAGATCGCCGTCCGCTTGACCGGCCAGTCCGCGGACATCGACCTAGGCGTGAGCCAGCGCGTCGTGCAGGCGGCCGAACGCAAGGTTGGTGCCGGTGACCAAGGGATGATGATCGGATTCGCGTGCGACGAGACCGCCGAGTACATGCCCCTCACCGTCCACTACGCGCATGCCCTGTGCCGGCGGCTTGCGGACGTGCGCAAGAGCGGCCAACTTGCGTACCTCCGTCCGGACGGCAAGGCGCAGGTCACGGTCGAGTACTGCGAAGGGAAGCCGGTGCGCGTTGATGCAGTCGTCGTCTCGACGCAGCACGACGACGGCATCAGCCATGCGCAGATCGTGGCCGACGTCAAGGCGCACGTGATTGAGGCCGTGATCGACGCCAAGTACCTCGATGGCGGGACGAAGTACTTCATCAACCCGACCGGGAACTTCGTGATCGGTGGGCCCCTTGGGGACTCCGGCCTCACCGGGCGCAAGATCATCGTCGACACCTATGGTGGGGTCGCGCGCCACGGCGGCGGGGCCTTCTCCGGCAAGGATCCGACAAAGGTCGACCGTTCGGGCGCCTATGCCGCGCGGTACGTCGCCAAGAATGTGGTTGCCGCTGGGCTTGCGGATCGCTTCGAGGTCCAGCTTGCGTACGCCATCGGCGTTGCAGAGCCGGTTTCGATCTCCTTTGAGACGTTTGGGACCGAGCACGTGGACGAGGAGGTCATCGAACGCCTCATCCGCCAGCACTTCGACCTGACGCCGGCCGGGATCATCGGTCACCTCAACTTGCGCCGGCCAATCTACCGCCAGACCGCTGCGTACGGTCACTTCGGCCGCCACGGCGACTCCGGCGCGTTCCCGTGGGAGCAGGTCGACCTCGCGGCCACCTTGGCGGCGGGGGCCGGATTGCCAGGGCCGCGCGCGGCGGTACCATCGCACTGACCCTGCGGCGAGGAAGGAACGGTCGATGCGCGTCCTGATCACCGGCATCGGCGGGTTCGCCGGCAGCCATCTTGCCGAGTACTGCCTCGCCAGGTCCGACCATCAGGTTTTCGGCCTCGTCCGGTCGCCCGCAAACCCCGGTCACGCCCGGGAGCTGATGAGCCGGGGCGTCCAGCTGATCGGCGGTGACATGCGGGCCGCATCGCAGGTCGAGCAGGCCGTCGCGACCGCCCGCCCTGACCTTGTCTTCCATCTCGCGGGCCAGGCGTTCGTCCCGCAGTCGTTTGAGGACCCGAACGGCACCCTCATGGACAACGCGGGGGGCCAGCTCAACCTGATCCGCGCGATGTTGCGCCATGCGCCGGCGTCGCGCCTGCTGGTGGTTGGGAGTTGCCTTGAGTACGGCCTGGTCCGCCCGGACGAGAATCCGGTGGACGAACGTGTGCCCCTGCGCCCGGCTGACCCATACGCCGTCAGCAAGGTCACGCAGGACATGATGGGCTACCAGTACTTTGCCTCCAACGACCTGCAGGTCGTGCGTGTCCGCCCGTTCAACCACACCGGGCCACGCCAACGGGAGGACTTCGTCGCAAGCAGGTTCGCCCGGCAGATCGCCGAGGTTGAGGCGAAGCAGCGGACGCCGGAGATCGAAGTCGGCAACATGTCTGCCGTCCGTGACTTCACCGACGTCCGGGACATGGTGCGTGCCTACTACCTTGCGATCACCAAGGGTGTGCCGGGTGAGGTCTACAACATCGGCTCGGGCACGGGGCGGCGCGTGGACGAGATTCTCCGGACATTGGCCGCGTTCAGCGACATCCACTTCACCATCCGCGAGGACCCGACCCGCTTGAGGCCCCCGGACGTCCCGTCGCTTGTGTGCAACGCGACCCGGTTCCGCGCACAGACCGGTTGGGAGCCTCAGGTGCCGTTCGAGCGCACGATGCGTGACTTGCTTGAGTACTGGCGGGGAGTCGTTGGGTACCGCGTTGAGGCGCAAGCGGAGTTCGGCATCGCTGAAGCGCCGATGACGGCAGCCGAGACTGCCCCCCTCGCACTCTCCGAGGTTGGGATCGTCCGACCAGACGCCGCGTAGGCGAGATCTCCCTTCCCCCGTCGGGACGGGGGAGGGACAGGCGGCAGGGGGTCCCTGCTCGACGGGATGCTAGTGCGTGCCGTGGGCCTTGACGTAGGCGAGGGCGGCGCCGACCGTCGTGATCTTTCGGGCTTCCTCGTCAGGAATCTCCACGCCGTACTCCTCCTCGAAGGCCATGATCAACTCGACCAAGTCGAGCGAGTCCGCCTTCAAGTCGTCGTTGAACGATGCGTCGAGGGTGACCTTTTCGCGATCGACCTTGAGCGTGTTCGTGATGATGTCCCGCAGGCGTTCGAAGGTAGCGTCGTCGCTCATTGTGAAATGCTCCGTCCGGTCGGGATGCTCCGTCCGGGCACGTCGCCCGAAGGGACGGTCGACGACCGCTGCGTGGTTACCGCCCGCGAGTATACGAACAGCCTCCTCCCCCTGCCTCTCCCCTGTTGCGGAAGGGAAGGGGCGGGTCGACGGTTCCGGGGCACCAATGAATGTTTGACACCGCCGCACCGTATTGTTACGGTCGTCGTGTCGGACACGTTGTCCAACGGTTTGCGGCGCGACGCACCCCCCGGGGGTTTACGGGTGTGGATGGCGGCTGAGGCTGTCGATTGCACGGCTCTGCCAGCCGGCAGTGCCGCCACGCTTGGTTCTCTTCCGGTTGGCGTCTCGCCCTGCTTAGGTGCGCCGCCGCGGTAGTCGTGAGACCCGGCACCGCGACAGGGGAGACTATGTCGGACGCAGCCTTCGAGCCGGCCCGGGCACGCGGTTCCGTCACTCCATCCAGCGAGTACCCAAGTCCTGGCGAACTGGGTGTTCCCTCCTTGGGCGCCGACCGTACCGTGCCCCTGCGCGTCACCGTCTCCGAGGTGCGTTCGGGCCGATCCCGACCGCCGTTCGAGGAGCCGGACGTCGACCAGCTTGCCCCGGCCGACACGGATCTTGTCGCCGTCGGCGGCGCGGATTCCGCGGCGCTTGCGCCCCCAATCGTCGTTGCCACGGACGAGGTTGAGACAGACGACGCCGTACGCCTGTACTTGCGTGAGATCGGACGGGTGCCGCTGCTTACCGCCCAAGCCGAGGTCACGCTCGCCAAGGCGATTGAGGCTGGGCGCCTGGCAGTGGAGGAGCTTGCCAGCGAGGCCCCACCCGAATCGCCCCGTGCGAGGCGCGCCCTGCGCGAGACGGCCCGGCTCGGCGAGCAGGCCCGCCAGGACATGATTGAGGCGAATCTCCGCCTCGTCGTCTCGATCGCCAAGAAGTACGCTGGCCGCGGCATGTCGCTTCTCGATCTCATTGAGGAAGGCAACCTTGGCCTGATGAAGGCGGTCGAGAAGTTCGACCACGGACGGGGTTTCAAGTTCTCGACGTACGCCACGTGGTG
>CAILQO010000485.1 GCA_903836285.1 uncultured Chloroflexota bacterium | reverse complement strand
TCGGCCAGTTGTGATCCGGGTCAGCAAGTTCATCATGTACGGATCAACAAAGTCGTCCGAGCCGATGACAATCAAGTCCCATTCCTCGTCTACCGCGGCTTCGAGTCGTGCCGGCACCACCTGACCAAACACCCCAAGGGTCGCAAGGGTGTCCCATGCCTCCGGAGCCACGTCAGGCGAACAGCCGTACGCCCGGTGGAGCCGAGAAAGGTCTGCAGAGTCCGCGACGCTCAAGGGTTCCACACCCGCCGAGTACCAGACTCTCACGCCCGACCTGACGCGCACCTGTTCCTGTAGGAACTCATATGCGCGTATTCGTTCGACGAGAACATCGAGCGGAACAGGACCAGCCCGACGCGCCGCTGCGACGCGCGGCTCGTAGTCGAGGTTTCGGATGAGTTCGTCCGAACGGTGCTCAACGAAATCCCAAAACCGATCGGTCCGAAACTCCGGCAGGTGCCTCGCGACGTACTCCGCGTGGCCCCGCATAGCGATTGCCTCAGATTGCTCTGGGTGGGTAAGCATCCATTGGAGTTGCGAGACGAGTTCGTCTTCGCCGTCATAGCCAACGAAGTGCTCGCCCTCACGGAACAGCGTTTGCATACCTGACTGCGGTTCGAGGCGATCGGTGAGCAAACAGCCACCTGCGCTGAGTACCTCAAACACGCGCGAATTTATATCGTTATTCAGCGCCATGTTAAGGCTCACCGCAACCGACGCATAGAGCCTGGCGGCAATCGGAGCCACAGTTCGCACCACTCGCGCTGGCAGGCCCGCATCCCACAATCGTGCAATCGCCGGCGCCCGGCGCGGGTGCCACTTTCCCGTCTGCCCGACGAACACGGCCTCATTCGTGCGCCTCGACCGAGGCGTAATCGGCGTGTGGCGCGTATCTTGGCCCACAAGCCAACCGACGTCGCCAAGGCCAATCGACAGCAGCCAGTGTGCGTGCGACTGGCGCCACCCCGTGATAACCGAATCGAACCGCTCGGCGGTGACGTAGTTCAACAGACACTGCAGTGGGTACGTGCCGTGGTGCGTGTCGCCGACACTGAGAGTGACCGGGCACGAGAGGCGGTCAAGGCCCCTCGGCTGAACGGTTCCGTACGCGGTGTACGCGACGACGACATGATCAAAGTCGCACCCACCGCACTTCGCAGTAACTTCCCGGACGTCGAAGGGGCCACTCGATGTCTTCACTGACACCACCTTGCCCGCCTCGGAACGGTCTGGCCATCCGGGTCCAGCGATCACGTAATCGGCGCTGTAACGATCAGGGGGGAGGTAGTCCGGCATTGCCGGCGTGATGCAAAGAACGCGACGGCGATCAACACCAGCCACTGCAGGCAACCCTCCATGGTTCAGGAGACGCGAGGTGCGCATTGCACCAACGCCAACCGGCCGGCTGACGAGCACTCATTATATTGCACCGATCAGACGCGACCCGCTAAACTCTCCACGATATTCGTGCGCTACAGCGCGCAATTACGATGATATTAGGCGTTTCGCTTGCTTGAGGTAGTCTTGTTGTGGCTATGACATGTCGTCTCTGTGGCTCGACTGATGTTCGCATGGTTCTCGACCTTGGTATGCAGCCACTCGCGAACAAGTATCCAGCCGTCTCCGACTTCGCGAACGAAGAGCGCCACCCGCTTCAGGTTGAGTTCTGCCTGACCTGCTCAAACGTGCAGCTTGGCACGATCGTGTCGCGAAAGGTGATGTTTGAAGAGTATTTCTACCTCTCGTCCGTCAACGGCGCGCTAGTACAACACTTTCACGAATTGGCACAGACACTCCGTGACGCCCGCTTTGTGGTCGATATTGGCTCGAACGACGGTATTCTCTTAAAGCCGCTTCGTGATCTCGGGGTTCGTGCCCTTGGTGTCGAACCCTCCATTAATGTGTCGCGGATCGCGAACGATCTCGGGTTGCAAACCCACACGGCATTCTTCGATACCGCATGTGTTGATCACATTCTCTCGCACCATGAAACCCCTGATGTGATCGTGGCGAGTAGCGTGTTCACCCATCTCGAAGATCCTCACCAGTTTGTCGAGTCGGTGAAGCGTCTTTTGGCGCCGGACGGTACGTTCCTGATTGAAGTCGAGTACATCGGCAATTTCCTTGACTCCTTACAGTTTGAGCGCTTTTATTTGGACCGCGTCTATTATTATTCGCTCACGTCGCTCGTGCATCTCTTTGCGCAATACGACATGACGCTGACGCACGTGGACCACATCGTGCCCCACGGCGGGTCGCTACAGGTACACGTGAAGCATCAGACCGCCGACGCGGTACCCGACGACACGGTCCGCGACCAACTCGCCCGTGAGCGTGAAGGCCTCACCCACGATGCGTTCATCGAATTCCGCACGCGAATCGATGCAGAGGTGACGAATCTCCGTACGGCGCTTGAGGGCTTCAAGGCTGCCGGCACGCGAGTTGCGGGCTACGGAGCACCCGCACGTGTCACGACCATCTGCAATTACGGAGAGATTGGGCCAAATCTCATTGACTTTATCGTGGACGACAGCCCACTCAAGCAAGGGAAATACTCACCGG
>CAILQO010000484.1 GCA_903836285.1 uncultured Chloroflexota bacterium | reverse complement strand
GGGCGCAGCGCGACGACCCCGGGCACGAGGTTCAACGCCGCGACGAGGAGCAGCAAAGTCGTGGAAAGCATCGTTCGAACCTACCTAGAACACGGCGCTTCGGGCGCTCGGGCTTTGGCGCGCACCGAACTTCGCGATCGCGAGCCGATGGGCTTCCTCGATCAGAGGGCGGATCTCCGCGTAGCTCGACGCCGTCGGCGAGAGGATCTGCACCCAGCCCATCCACGCGTACACCGGATGCGGGGTGAGTACGTCGAGGGCCGCGAAGTCATGCCCCGTGTTCACGACACCGCCCTTCGCGGGCCGGGCCGGGCGGGTGCCGAACCGCGCCACATAGGTCTCGTGTGAGACGCCGATCGAGACGCGGAAGACTCCGTCACGTGTCAGCACAGAGGCGCGATCGTTCTCGCCGTCATGCTCCTTGAACGTGCAGAAGTAGACTCCGTTGGGCAGCGTTCTCCCTGGGTTGTAGAAGAGCGCCGTCTCCCCCCAGCTCGCCTTCGGGACCACATCGTCGAGGGTCGCGCAGAGGTCGTCGATGATGGCTTGGGGCTTCATGGGGCATCGTCTCGTGGCTGGAATGCGGTGGCGACTGTCTTGCCGTGTACCCGAGGCCCTCTGAAGATGCGACCCCACCGCCGTCATCATGTCCGCAGACTCTGAAGAGCCCCTCGAGAGCGCTCAAGAATCCCGTGCCCCGATGTCCCACGCGCCGACGTCAACCATCGGCTCTTTGGTGTAAACCGCCTCCGAAGCGTCTCTGAGCGTCTCTGGGCCGTCTCAGAGCCCCGCAGACCTCCAGAGCCACCCGCTGGGGCTCTCGCGCGAGACGCCGCGGCTCTGGCGCAGAGCGGGGCGCGGCGCGCGCTCGGATCGCCACCTCGCGGAACCCCGCGTTCTCACGGGCCAAAACGGAGAGAGCCCCGGTGGGATGACCACCGAGGCTCTCTGTTTACCGCCTACGCACCTGCTAAGTCGTAGGATGAAATTGCTCCCTGACGAGGATTCGAACCTCGAACCTACCGGTTAACAGCCGGGCGCTCTACCGTTGAGCTATCAGGGAAAACGTCACCAACCTCGTCGCCGATATGCGCAGTGTAGCAAAGGTCTCAGCTCTCAAGGTAGTCCTGCAGCTGGTTCCGGCGCGAGGGATGGCGGAGCTTCCGCATCGCCTTCTGCTCAATCTGCCGCACCCGCTCGCGCGTGATCCCAAATCGCGCTCCGATGTCCTCGAGGGTCATCGGCTGTCCACCGTCGATGCCGAAGCGCAGGCGCACGACCTCCGCCTCCCGTTCACCGAGGCTTTCGAGCACGTGCACGATGTGCTCTTTCATGAGGTGCGCCGACGCCTGGTCAACCGGTGCGATGGCCATCGTGTCCGGTATGAAGTCGCCGAGGACCGTGTCATCCTCCGCACCCACCCGAAAGTCGAGGGACACCGGTTGCTGGCTCATAAGGGTCAGTTCACGCACCCGTTCGGGAGTTACCCCGGCACTCGCCGCAACCTCCACGTCGGTCGGCTCGCGCCCCAGGTCCTGCACTAGCTGTCGTCTGGACCGCGTGACGCGGTTCAGCGCCTCAACCATGTGGACGGGGATGCGGATCGTGCGCGCTTGGTCTGCGACGGCGCGGCTGATGGCTTGGCGTATCCACCACGTTGCATACGTGGAAAACTTAAAGCCTCGCTGGTATTCAAACTTCTCGACTGCACGCAAGAGGCCAATGTTGCCCTCCTGCACAAGGTCGAGGAGGCTCATACCCCGATTTACATGTCGTTTCGCAATGCTCACAACCAATCGCAAGTTCGCCTCGGTCAACTCCCGACGGGCCACGTGTCGATCGGCAACAAGCCGTTCGAGATCGGCTCGACTCACGAGATCGGTAGGAAGGCACGTCGGTAGTTGCGCCTCGGCCCGCAGTCCCGCCTCCATGCGTCGCCCAATTGACTGCTCCTGCTCCCACGTAAGGAGCCGGACCTTGCCGATCTCGCGCAGGTAGAGGCGCACCGGGTCATCGAGAGTTTCTTCGCCGAGCGGGTCCCGCTCCGCAGCGGCGGCTTCCTCAACCATGACGGCCAACTCGGCGGCGGTCGGTTCGCGCGAGCTATTCGACTCGCCAACGTTCGTCACGAACGCAGCCGGCCCCGTGCCTTTTTCTGGGTCTGACGACGATTCCCGCTCAGGCTCGCGAGGTGCCCGCGGGCGGGCAGCGGGCACGCTTCGAGGTGAGGGGGACGCCGGCGATCCGCCCGATGTCAACACGCCCACTCCTTCACCCGCTGGAACAAGCGTTGCGCGCCCCGGCCGGGCTGCCCCGCCAACGAATCGGGTTCACTCGACCGCACCGGTTTCACCTCCCCGCCGTCATGCCTGCGTCGCCGATGCGCGTGCAAGGCTGTGGTCCGACCCACATCCGATGAATGTCCAAACGGCGGGAGCGGGTGGATGGACCGAGGACATAACTACCTCTCCCGTGCCGATCGGCGGATTGGGGATGGGTCAAGCGTTTGCGCGCCCGACGTAATGCGGGAGGGATGGCGTGTGGGGGATTCACACGGCAAGGACGAGGGGGAAGAAGCGCGCACCCGCCGCTCTCTCGCTAGCGTGTGGCGTGCATCGCCGCCCGGTTCTGCTCAATGTGCACTCGCCCAAGCGACGTCGCAAGCTGCTCGACTTGACGCTGGAGCGTCGCGCGCTCATCAACGCCAGGCGCCTCACGGAGCAGGTATTGCACGTCCCGAAGCTTCTCGCGCAACCGCCGTTCACGCAGACGCAGCGATGCCGAGACGACAGCGGCTGCCCGACGGGCCTCCGGGTCATCCGATCCATCCCCGGGCATGGCAGGGCGAGCGCTCACGGCATCCAGCAGGGAGGATCGAACTGACGCCAGATAGCCGTCGACCTGCAGGTCAGACGGATGGTCGACACCAAGCATCTCCTCGAAGAGTGCACGCAGGCCAGGGTCGCGCAAGTCGTCAGGCGCGATGACGTGGCGGACGTGTCCAACGTTGTCCGGTACTGCCACCAGTTCGGAAACGACGAAGTGTTCGAGCGGGTCGTAGGACCCCGCCGGCAGGGAACCCGTCATGCCGGTGCTTCCGTGTCCTGCGGGTTGCCGCTCCGGGCGCGTGGGGTCGTCCGGGCGAGAGGTGGAACTGCTTGTGGCTGCCCCCTCCACCGAATCGACGCGCGACGCCGAGTCGCCGGGCTCAAGCGGAGAATGCCCTTGGGCGTTCGCGGCGCGCGACTGCGCCGCCGCTTGGTCGCGCGCCGCCGCCCTCTGCGCACGGCGCATGGCCTCCTCGGCCTGCGTCACCTCGGCATGGACCGCACGCACGTCAAGGCGCAACCGTTGCGCGATGCGGTCGACGTAGTGGCTCCACTCGACCGGGTCGGGGACGAGAGCGAGGAACCGCGCGAGCTCGCGCACCGCCTGAAGTTTTGCGCCGGGATCATCCATCGATACTGCTGCAGTCTCGATCGCGAGCTTGTGGTCCATCATTGGGACGGCGGTGGCGACGAGCGACTTCCATCGCTCGGGGTCTTCACGGACAATCTCGTCGGGGTCCTTGCCACCGCTCAGCACCGCGATCTTCACCTGCCCGGCCTGCGTCGCCAGGAACCCGCCTCGAGCCACACTTCCGGGCGCCGGTCGGCTCGACGACGACAGCGCCACGCGCGCAACCTCGAGGCCGCGCAGCGTCGCCGCTTGGCCGGCCACATCGGCGTCAAGGGCTAGGATGATCGTCCGCGTATACCGCTTGAGCAGCTCGATTTGCCGATCGGTGAGGGCGGTGCCGAGAGAGGCCACCACGTTGCGGAACCCCTCTTGGTGGGGGACGACGACGTCCACGTAACCTTCCACGATGACCGCCGCCCCGGCCTGACGGATCGGGCCGCGAGCAAGGTCGAGGCCGTAGAGGTTTGCCCCCTTGTCGAAGAACGGGGTTTGCGGGCTGTTGAGGTATTTGGGTTGCGCCTCGCCGAGTGTCCGGGCGCCAAACCCGATCACCTCACCTGATCGGTCCCGAATGGGAAACATCACGCGCGAACGGAAGCGGTCGCGCCGGCCGTGTTCCGTCGACATCACGAGTCCGGCAATCTCCAGGTGCGCGAACGAGAAGCCCTTGCGCACGAGATACTCGTAGAGGACGTCGCGCCCTTCCGGTGCCCAACCAAGGGCAAAGGCGTCGACACTTCCCCTGGTGATGCCGCGGTGACGCAGGTAGGCGCGCGCCTCACCGGCGTCTTGCGCGTCGACGAGCTGGCGTTGGTAGAAACGCGCGGCCTCGGCGAGGGCCTGCTTCGCCGCTTCGGCTTCCGGC
>CAILQO010000483.1 GCA_903836285.1 uncultured Chloroflexota bacterium | reverse complement strand
TGCTTGCTTTTGTCTTGATCGCCCGCATGACCCCGGCGCTTTCCTACTTGATCCCGTGGTTCATAATGTTCCGCGCCGTCGGCCTGAACAACACCCTCACCGCCCTCGTCATCACGCACCTCGTGATCGGGTTGCCGGTGGTGATCTGGGTCATGGTCGGCTTCTTCGACGGCCTGCCCCGCGACCTCGACGAGGCCGCCTCGGTCGACGGGGCAAGCCCGTGGCAGGCGTTCTGGCACGTCGCGTTGCCCCTCGGGCGGCCGGGCATCGTCGTTGGGGCACTCTTGGCGTTCATCTTCTCGTGGAACAACTTCATCTTCGCGGTCGTGCTTGCCGGTCGCGAGACGCGCACCCTCCCGGTTTTGGTCTTCAACACGTTGACGTTTGAGCGCCTCGCCTTCGGGCCACTCGCCGCCGCCGCGATCCTCGTAACGCTTCCTGTCCTGATCGTGACCGTCCTGGTGCAACGCCAAATCGTCGTCGGCATGACCGCCGGCGCGGTGAAGTCGTAACGTCGCGCGTGCCCGCCACCGCGCCCACGGACCATCGTGCCTACCGCCGCGCCCTCGACCTCCTCCGTGCCGGCACCGGCAACCCCAACGCCACCTTCCGCGACGGCCAGTGGAACGCCATCCGCCACCTCGTCGACGGCGACGGGCGCCTCCTCGTCGTCCAGAAGACCGGGTGGGGTAAGAGTTTCGTCTACTTCATCGCCACCAAGCTCTTGCGCGAGGCCGGTCTTGGCCCCACCCTCCTCGTCTCGCCGCTCCTCGCCCTCATGCGAAACCAGATCGACGCCGCGGCGCGCATGGGCGTCAACGCCGAGACGATCAACTCCACCAATCAAGATGATTGGCGTCGCGTCGCCGACCGCGTCAAGGCAAACGAGGTCGACGTCCTCCTCATCTCGCCCGAACGCCTCGCCAACGCCGAGTTCCAAGCGGCCGTCCTCGACGTCGTCGCCTCGCGCGTCGGCATGGTCGTCATCGACGAGGCCCACTGCATCTCCGACTGGGGCCACGACTTTCGCCCGCAGTACCGGCAGGTCGAACGCCTCCTACGGCGCCTCCCTGCCCAGTCACGCCTCCTCGCGACCACGGCAACTGCCAACGATCGCGTTATCGCCGACCTGCGCGAGGTCCTTGGGCACGGCCTCACAATCACCCGCGGCGACCTCGCCCGCCCGTCACTCACTCTGCAATCCATCGGCCTGCCCGACCGCGCCGAACGCCTCGCGTGGCTTGCCGACCACCTCCGTGCCCTGCCCGGCAGCGGGATCATCTATGCCCTCACCAAGGGCGACGCCTACCGCATCGCCGCGTGGCTTCGCCTGAAGGGCCACGCCGTCGACGCCTACACCGGCGGCGACGAGAACGATCGACGCATCGCCCTCGAACAGGCCCTCCTCGAGAATCGCGTCAAGGCCCTCGTCGCCACCTCCGCCCTTGGCATGGGCTTCGACAAGCCCGACCTCGGCTTCGTCGTCCACTTTCAGGTACCCGGGTCGGTCGTCACCTACTACCAACAGGTTGGGCGCGCCGGGCGTGCCCTCGACGACGCCTACGGCATCCTCTTGCACGGCCGGGGTGATACCGATATCACCACATGGTTTATCAACGCCGCCTTCCCTGCCCGGAAGGACGTCGAGGCGATCCTCGAAGCCCTGCGTGGCGCCCCCGACGGCCTGTCGGTGCCCGACCTCGAACGGGCCGTGAACCTCGGCCGTGGGCGCATCACCCACGCCCTCCTCCTGTTGGGGCTCGAGTCGCCATCGCCCATCGCCAAAGAAGGTGCCAAGTACCTCCTCTCACCCGCGGCGTTGAGGGAGGCCTTCTGGGATCGCGTCACGCGCATCACCAACATCCGCGAAACCGAACAGGCGCAGATGCAGGCGTACGCCGTGCTCCCGTTCGGTGCGCACATGCGCTTCCTGGTGGATGCCCTCGACGGCGATCCCGCCGATGCCTCACCCCCACGCCTGCCTCCAATGCCCGAGACCGTTTCGGAGGCGA
>CAILQO010000482.1 GCA_903836285.1 uncultured Chloroflexota bacterium | reverse complement strand
GTCGCCGTCGGCACCGCCGCCGGTGCGGGTGCCTTGCCGTCGAGTCTCACGACCGACGTGCCGGCGCGGGCCGGGGCAAGCTCAAGGGTCGTCGACGCCTTGCCGAGTTCGCCGCCGTTGGCGCTGAGTTCGACACGCGCGTTCGCAAGCCCACTGAACCACGTCAGGCCGTTCGCGGCGCGGGCGTTGCCGAGGTTTGAGGTCCAGTACCCGTCGTCGTTTGGCCCGATCAAGCTCACCATCGGCGCCGCCGCCGTGCCATCCGACCCGCGGACGGTGATTGTCACGAGGACGTTGCGCGCTGGGCCGTTCCCGCCGTCGAGGACACGCCCATAGATGGAGTCGGATTGCGAGATGGGCAGCGTTGGACCGGTCGTGGCGCGATAGTGTTGCCCGCCTTGGTCGTCGACGGTGGACCCGCTGAGGACATCGAATACGTAGGCGGTTGAGGCGTTCAGGCCGGTCACCTTCACAAGGTGGACGGTGCTGACGATGTCGCCCCGCACGTCGGCCACGCGCGTGCACGGGGAGCTTCCGGCGGTGCCCCACCGTACGGCGCCCACCTCCGGCTGCTCGCTCACCCACGACACGAAGAAGGCGGCGTCGCGGATGTCGGACACCTGCACGGCACGCACGGCGCTACTGGCCGGGCGTGAGGGCGGTGCGGACGACGCCTCTGGCAGCGGGAAGCAGGATGCAAGGGCGAACGCGGACGCCACCGCGACCGTGGCCGCGCGCCGCCACATGGAAGTGGGCTTCAGCTTCGCCTGCGGGACCATCTGTGCCTCCGACTGGCGCTCCTGCCCGTCCTTGCCAGTTTACGCGGTCGTGCGGGTTGTACCGCCGTGCGTGAAAACAGGGGGAGCCGCGTGGGTCGCACGGTATTCGGATAGCGGAAGTGCGTGCGCCGGATCGCTAACGGCCGGTGGCCGGGTTGCCTCCGACGTGGGTCCACGTGACCGGCCGTGATAGTCGCACGAAGTACCCCCTGCCGGGTTCGAGCGAGAAGCGGTTGACGTTCAGGGCGCGCTGGAACGACTCCCAGGCACTGGCCTGCCACCGGGCTGCCTCGGCGCCGGTGCCAGTGACGCCCGACGCGCCGTCGAACGACGCGAGCAATGTCGGCGCGTCCATCATCGCCGCCGCGGTGCCGAGGCCGACGAGGTTCCAACCCCCTTCGAGGAGACGCCCCTGCTTCGGGTCGGCGGGCGTGCCCGTGAGGGTGATCGAGGCGGACTTCGTGGCGCGGATGAAGTAGCCGCGATCGGGGTCGATTGGGAAGTCGTTCGCGGCGATCCCACACCGATGCGACTCCCAGGCGCCGACCTCCCACCGCACGATCTCGGTCGTGGTGGCAGCCCCACCTGCGGTGTCGAGACGACTGCAGACGGTTGACGCTGTCATCGCGTCGGACGGGTCGACAGCGAGCGCGATGAGGTTCCAGCCGGTCGAGACCGAGAGCGTTGCCGTGAACGGCGTGGTGACCAGACGTTGGGCCGCACGCGACGCGAGGCGCAGGTTCGCGATCGTCGCGGTCGCGTTGACAAAGGCGCCCGGGCCTCCAATGACCTCGAGGTTCGCCACGGTGGCGTCGGTATAGGTGAAGGCGGTTGCGCGGTCGGCGGTGCGCAGGCCGGAGAGGTTCGCGTTCCATGTGCCGTTCGAGGAGGAGGTGACGAGTGCAGCCAGCGGCGCGCTTCCGGACACGGTGGAAGTTGGCCCCACGCCGATAATCACGAAGGCGGCGCTTGCCCGTGACCCGTCTACCGCCTCGATAATGCCGGTCGCGGTGTCGGGAGACGACGTCCCGAGGGTCGGCCCAGTCGTCACGGCGAAATGACCGCCGGCGTTGGTGTCGGTCGCCGTGCCCGAGACGAGGTCGAACGCGTACCGGGTGCCAGCGGTCAGTCCGGTGACGTTGACGTAATGAACGGTATCGACAGTGCCGGAGCCACGCGCGTCGTAGGCCACCTGCGAGGTTGAGGTACCGTCCGGCCACCAACGGACCACCCCGGTCGACGGGCTGTCGGTCACCCATGCAACGGTGAAGGCGGTGTCGCGAACGTTCGCGACCCGGAGATGGCGTGCGGCCGGTGTCGCGGTCGCCACCGGCGTTGCCACGCCGGGTTGGTCGGTCGTCACCTGGTCGTACACCCGCCTGGGGATCGAGCGGATGATCACAGTGGTGCCATCGCCGCCCTGTCCGGACTCGTTTGCCCCCCAGCACCAGGCGACGCCGGCGTCCGAGACGGCGCACGCATGCGACTGCCCGGCGGCGATTGAGGACCACGTCAGCGAGGAGGCGACCGGACCAGGTAGCTTGCGGATGGTGTCGGCGGGGCTGCCATCGCCGAGTTGGCCCGAAAGGTTTGAGCCCCAGCACCACGCCTTGCCCGCGATGTCGATGGCACAGGTATGGCTCTGGCCGGCCGCCACCGAACGCCATGCCATCGACGACGCGGCCCCACCGAGGGCGACTGGGCCGCTGCGCTCAGCGACGGTCCCGTCGCCGAGTTGGCCGGAGGCGTTCTGCCCCCAGCAGTACAGCTCATCTGACGTGGTGATCCCGCATGCATGGTCTCCGCCGACCGATACTTCACGCCACGGCAGCCCACCGCCGACAAGGGTCGGCGTGATCAACCAGTCGGCGCTTGAACCAGCACGCGGGCTGAAGCGCTGGCCCCAGCAGTACGCCTGGCTTCCCTTGGAGATGGCGCAGGATGCGTTGTTTCGTGCGGACAGCATCGACCACAACTGTCCACCGGCCACGGCAATCGGGGTGGAACGCACCGTGACCCCGGCGGCGGCGCCGTCGCCCACCTGCCCGTAGTCGCTTTTGCCCCAACAATAGGCGGCGCCGGTCGTGGCCAAGGCGCACGAGTGTGCAGACCCGACGGCCACGTCGGTCCATGACAAACTCGCAATCGTCGGGGATGCGGGGTTCCCGGTGCCGCCGAGCTGCCCGGCGGTGTTGTCACCCCAGCACTTGATCAGGCCGCCTGTTGCGGTGGCGCAGGTGTGGCCAGCTCCCGTCGCGACGCTTCCCCACTCGTTGGTGGTCGGCGCCATCAGCGGGACGGCCGACGGGTTCGTGCCATTGGTGCCAAGCTGCCCTGAGCCGTTCAAGCCCCAGCAGTAGGCGATGCCAACCACGGTGACGGCGCACGAGTGGGTGTTGCCACCAGCGACTTGGGCGATCCCGTCGGCAACGGTCTCACGCTTCCGGATTGGCGCGGGGGTCCGTGCCGGCGTCGGCACTTGCGGTCCGGCGGCAATGGTCGCAGTTGCGGTCACAACTGTCGGGCTGCCGGTCGGTGGGACCAGCGGTCGCACCGTTGATGACGTCGGCGCAGCGGTCGGAGCCGTCGTGGTCGGGATGTCGCGCGCGGGCGTGGGCGCCATTGATGGGGCGGTGCTGGGGGTCGCACCGACGACGGCGACCGCAGGGGTGGTTGCTGGAGTGGAGGGAGCGGTCGGCGGCGCCGGGACCGCGGTGCCGC
>CAILQO010000481.1 GCA_903836285.1 uncultured Chloroflexota bacterium | reverse complement strand
CTCGTCCTGCTGGGCCTGTCGTGGTGGGCGCTGGAGACACTCGTGCGCAGCCCCTGGGGCCGGGTGCTGCGGGCCATCCGCGAGGACGAAGTGGCAGCCCCCGTCGCATGAGCGGTCTATTACTATCGCACATTGCGTACTGGGTAGCGACCGGGGGGTCTGGCCGTTGCGAAACGTACGTGAGGGGGTAGGCACGGGCGTGGAACTGGATCGATGGGGCGATCAGGGGTGTGGGACGACCGCTCGGCCGCGGCGGGGCGTCGTGGCAGGGTTGGGGGCACTTGTCGGAGTTGCGGCGTTGGCGGCGTGCGGTGGGGACGTGGCCCCGGCGGCGCCGGTGGCACCAACGAAGGCCCCGGCGGCACCGGCCGCCGCCGCCCCGACCACGGCCGCGATGGCGGCGAAGCCGACCGAAGTGCCGGCAGCGAAGCCCGCGACTACGGCGTCGACCGCGGCGGGGACAGTCCGCTACTTCACGTGGGGGAACGCCTTCTCGGACGGCATCGAGAAAAAGGTCATCGACGCCTTCCAGGCAAAGCAGGACAAGATCAAGATTGAGTTCACGAACTCGCAAGCCGACCATTACACGAAGTTGACCGCGGCCATCGCCGGCGGCGATCCGCCGGACACCGCCCTTGTGGACGGGTACCAGCTGCGCAACCTGATCAAGAAGGGCGGGGCGAAGGAGTTGACCTCCTTGATGAGCCGCGACGGCATCAAGAAGGAGGACTACGTCGACGCGTGGTTCGATGAGTTCATCTACAAGGGCAAGTTCTATTACCACCCGAACATGCGCGGCTCGAGCGCATCATTCTTCTACAACAAGAACCTGATCGAAAAGATGGGGGCCAAGGTTCCCGCGGAAGGGTGGACCCTCGACGACTGGTTAGCCATCTCGCAGGCGACGACCCGTGACGGCAAGGGTGCCGCACCGACGCAAGCCGGTTTCGACCCGGCGTCGGCCACGTTTGGCACCGAGCGCCCGGGCCTCTGGTGGCCGTTCCTCTGGGTCAACGGCGGCGAACTGGTCGACATGGAGAAGAACGTCTGCGCGCTTGACCAGCCGGCGTCGATTGAGTCGCTCCAGTTCCTGAGCGACCTGCAGGTCAAGCACAAGGTGACCCGGAACTCATTTGAGGGAGTCCCCGGCGCCGCGGACCTCTTCGTGCAGGGGCGCCTGGCGGTGTTGCACGGGTGGTTCACCGACATCCCGCGGTACCGTACCGAGATCAAGGACTTCGAGTGGGACACCGTGGTGATGCCCCAGGGCAAGGCCAAGAAGCAGGTTGGCCTCTACAAGGGGAACGGCGAGGTGATCCCGACCGGTGCGAAGAACCCGGACGCGGCGTGGGAGTTCCAGAAGTTCCTCGGCAGTTACGAGGGCATGCTCATCTACGGTGTCGAGGGGCGCTTCGTGCCGGCCCTCAAGAAGGCGAACCAGGACCCGAAGTTCCTCGACAAGACCAAGTCGCCGAAGAACCTCGCCACGTTCACCGACCCGCGCGTCAAGACCCTGCCGCTCATGCCCGAGTGGGAGGAGTTCACGCGCGACGTCTGGAACCCGGGCCTTGAGCGACTCTGGAAGGGCGAGGTCACAGCGAAGGAGCTAGTCGTCGATGTGGCCCGTCGGACGAACGAGATGATCAAGAACCGCGAGCAGTATTGACGCGGGGGGCCAGACAGGGTCGGCCGAGTTCTCGCGGGGGTCACGGGGCACGTCCGCCCCGCGCCGCGGTCGCTTTATCGAGACAACCTTCCGGGCGCGGCGATCACGGCCCGTCGCGGAAGAGTTGCGCGAAGATGACGCGGCCGTCGCGGTCGTCGGCCATGCCGATGGCCAAGCGGCCGTAGCGCGGTTCGAGGATGTTGGCGCGGTGCGTCGGGCTGGCCATCAGCGCACGCTCCGCACGTGCGGGCGCGGTGGCAATCGGGCCGGGCAGGCGCACGAGGTTCTCACCGGCGACTTGGTGGCGCAGGCCTGCCCGCTGGATCAGGCTCAGGAACGCCAGTGCCCCGCCGTCGTCGAGGTGCGACAGGGCTGGGCGAGCGACCTGAGCCCCGGCCCGGGCACGGGCGAGGGCGACCAGTTCCGGGTCGGTGACGAGGCGCCCGAGGCCAACGGTGGCACGGTCGCGGTTGGTCTCATCGAGGAGGGCGAGTTCGGGCGCGATCATTGCGGTCGGCGGCGCGAGGAGCGGTTCCGGGCGCGCCTCGACGTTTGGTGGCTTGGGTGCCCCAAGCGGCGCGTCGCCGGGCAGGTCGGTTACGGGGATCCCTTCGGCACCTGCGCCGGGCGCGGCGTCGGCGGATGGTGGGTCGTCGGGCAGGGAGCGGATGACGCCGGCCACCTGCGTGTGTGGCACCGACACCATCCCTGGGGGGGGCGCACCGAGGGCAAGGGCGGCGAGGGCGACGAGGGCGCCGCGAGCACGGATTCGGGTGTGGGGCGTGGCCATCGTTTCGTCGAGGCTACCCGTTGGGTGGGTCGCGGAACGGAAGCGCGCGCATCGGGCCGGGTGCAGGTGCTGGCGCACCATCCCGCGGCGGGTCGCTGGTGCGATTCGTTACGAATCGCGTGATGGTTCGCGTTGGCGGAACCTTTGGGCGGGTCTCCGTCGTGGTCGATGCCACGGTGACCGACGGTGTCGCCGAAGCGGCGGCGTGCCTGGGTGCCATCGAAGCGCAGTCGATGGCGCCGGACGAGGTCGTGCTGCTGGTCGCGTCGCCGGACTCGGATCGCCAGGCGCGGGCGCGGGTGGTGGTGGTGCCACCGGGCGAGGCGTTCGCCGCGGCGCTTGGAGCAACCTCGGGCGACATCGTCGCATGGATTGACGCCGACCGGATTCCGGCGGCTGGGTGGCTTGGTGCCCTGGCCGGGATGGTCACGTCGCCCGCGACCGCGGTCGTCCTCGGGCGAACGATCGATCCTCCGGACGGCGACCTTGCCGGACGATGGCGCGCGGCGCACCGGTCGCGCGACCTCGGCGACATGCCGATGGTCAACCCGCGTGGTGCTCGCGGCGGGAATGCACTCGTCCACCGGGATCGCGTGCGGCGAGTGGTCGACAATGACCGAGTCACCGCCGATCCAGTGGCGACCCTGGCACGTCGCGCACCGGGGTTCGGCCTCGCCGTGCGCCACGCCCCCGAGGCCGTTGCAAGGCGTACCGGGTCGCCGGGACTCGCGCATGAGATCGTGAGGTGGTGCGACGAGGACGCGTCCGGCAGCGACGTGGAACGTGCGCTTGATCGTGGTGCGCGGGCGATCCGTGCCGACCTTGCGTCTGGACAACCCGACCTCGCCTATGTGTCGCTGCTTGCGTGCCTTGAGGTGTCACGCCGGGCAGGCGTTCTGCCGCAGGTGATCTCGCGTGGCCTGCACCAACCGGGCATCGTGTCGGACGGCGTCGCCCATCTGATCGCCTCGGATGCCGAAAAGGTGCGCCCCGACGGCACGGCTCCAGACGTGTCAGCACGGGCCACGGATGCCGAGGCGTCGTACTTGCGATGGGTGGACGGCTTGCCTCGGGCGGGATGGGGTCGGCTGCTTGGCGGGCGCCGTGCGGTCGCGTTGTCTCTGGGATGGGGCCCGGGACCGGTGGTGATGAGGCCGATCGTGCAGGAGGTGTGGTGGCCACGATTGTGGCGTGTCGCCGCGCAGATGCTGCCGGTGGTGATCCCCGGTCTGGTGTCCGTCGTGGCTGTTGGCAGGCCCGGTACGCCGACGGGTGAGGCGATGTTTGCCGTGGTGACGCGGGAGGTGCCAGATCGCGATGAGGTTGAGTCGTGGTCCCGTCACCTTGACCGGGCGACTGGCGTGCGCTGCTCGCTCGGGGCCGTTGCGAGTGATGCACTTGGGTGGCTTCCTGCGTCTCGCGCGGTTGCGGACCTGTTCGCCGAAGCGACCTGCCTGTGGGGCGACCCTGACGTCGCTGACGTGATTCCCGTGTTCCTGCCATCGGCGATCCCGACCGACGAGGCGCTCCCGGTCATCGACGAAGCCCAAGTCGCACTCGATTTCGGCGACGCGTCCCGCGCGCGACGCCTTGCAGTGGATGCGCTCCTGGTGGCGCGCGGCGCATACGATCCTTCGCCACCCGCACGGGGGCGTGCCCTCGAGGCAGCATGGCCGGAGGTCTCGGAGCTCTTGCGCGGGGTGCCGGCGACGGTTGCCGTGGCATACGCGCGGGCGGAGGTACATCGCTGGCGCTTCACGTGGGAAGGTGACGGGCCGGGTGAGGCGGCCATCGCCCGGTGGCGTGACCTCCAGAGTGCGTCGAACCCGCACCGCGACTCGTTCCTGCATGCCGGCGACGGGGGCGACGTGTGACGGGACCAGAGATCACGGTCGTCATCCCGACGTTTGACCGCCCCGACCGGCTCCGGCGCGCCCTCGAGGGGACGTTGCGCCACCATGACGGGGTCGCCATCGAGGTTGTTGTCGTCGATGACGGATCCACGGACGAGGGGGCTGTCGCGACAGCGGTGGCCACGGCGACTCGTGGCAACACCGTGCCGGTATCGCTGGTACGTCAGGCGAACCAAGGGCCGGCGGCGGCACGCAACGCCGGGGCGGCGGCGGGGGCGGGGGCGGTCGTGCTCTTCCTCGACGATGACTGCGTGCCGGACCCGGGGT
>CAILQO010000480.1 GCA_903836285.1 uncultured Chloroflexota bacterium | reverse complement strand
CAATGGCGTACGCGGCCCGCAGCCGCTCCGTGCGGAAGACCTGCGGCGTCTGGGCCGCCCACAGGTTGGTGCGATCCACTGTCCCAGTCACGGTTTCGCCATCGGGACCGACCTGTTTCAACGTATCCCGCACGGGAATCGCCGCAACTGCTGCGCCGTGCCGCGTTGCTGCCTCAACCCCCGCGAGGATCACCTGACGCGTCACGAGAGGACGCGCAGCGTCATGCACCGCCACCAAGGGCACGTCCGGAAGTGCCCCGAGCCCGTTCTGGACTGACGCCTGGCGGGAACTTCCACCGGCGACCACTGCGACCACCTTGCGCCAAGCGCGGCGCCGGACGACGAGGTTGGCATCACCGATACGGCTTGGCGCAACCACAAGCACGATAGCCGCGACAATCTCCAAGGACTCGAACACCGCCACCGAACGGGCAAGCATTGGTTCACCGGCGACGTCCATGAACGCCTTGTCGACCCCGCCAAGCCTCGTGCCTGATCCCGCACCTACGACCACGACACCAAGCTGCGGCGGGTCTGGATCAGCATTTGCGCTCACTCGTCTTCCTCCCAGTCCACGTGCGTTGGACGGTCCTCGTCGACTGAGCGCCCAACCCGACCACGCCCAGACGACTTCGGGCGCCCGGGCCGAAGCGCATCTGGCCCAAGCGCCGCGAGCAGTGCGCCAGCGAGTGTGGGCGTACCTACGAGCGTAAGCCCGCGCCACTCAACTTCAATCACCGGAAAGGCGTCGCCACGGGACGGCGGGCGCGTACCGCCGGTCACTCGCTCGACGTCACGGTCTGAAAGGATGCACCGCGTGAAGCCCAAGCGGGACGCCTCAGCTAGCCGTCGCTCTACCTGAGACGCCGGCCTCGTCTCGCCCTGAAGTCCAACCTCCCCGATTACCAACGTCCGTTCATCGATTGGCTTGTCCTGGAAGCTTGAGGAAATCGCGGTCGCCAGTGCCAAGTCAGCGCCGGGGTCGGTGATGCGCATGCCGCCCGCGACATTCACATAGACATCGTGCGCGGCGACTGGCAGCCCGATCCGACGGGTGAGCACTGCGACCAGCAACTGCAGCCGGTTGAGGTCGGCTCCGATGGTGGTGCGGCGTGCGATTCCGATTCCTGCGGGCACCGTGAGCGCCTGAACATCGACTAGCAGCGAACGACTGCCCTCGACCGGCGCGGCAACAACCGATCCAGGTTGGCGCACCACACGTCCGGAAAGGAACGCCGCCGAAGGGTTGGTCACCTCGACCAAGCCGGATTCCGTCATCTCAAAGACGCCAACCTCATTCGTCGAACCGAACCGGTTTTTGACTGCCCTGAGGAGACGGTAGCTGTGGTACCGCTCGCCTTCGAGATAGACAACCGCGTCAACCATGTGCTCAAGTGCACGGGGGCCAGCAACGTTCCCTTCCTTGGTGACGTGCCCAATCAGGAAGATCGGCACGTCGGCCGCCTTGGCAACCTGCATCAACCGAAGTGTGATCTCTCGCAGTTGGGCGACATTTCCAGGCGAGGAGCTGAGCGACTCTGTCCACGTCGTCTGTATTGAGTCGATCACAACCGTCACGGGCTCCACGCGCGCGATTGCTCGTGCGACTGACTCCACGTTCGTCTCCGCAAGCACGAGCAGCGAACGCGGGAGGGCGTCAAGGCGCGCAGCTCGCAGCCGGACTTGGCGAGCGGATTCCTCCCCCGACACATAGAGGACCGGCCCCACTCCCGACGCCGCGACGCGTGCAGCGACCTGAAGCAGGAGGGTCGACTTGCCGATACCAGGGTCGCCGCCGATGAGAGTCAATGCGCCCGGAACAATGCCCCCACCGAGGACTCGGTCAAACTCGCCAAGAGACGTGGAAATCCGGGGCGCGTCGTCCGTTGCGACGTCAACGAGTGCGATTGGCTCAGTGTCACCCGACCGAACCTCACCCGCTACTGGTGGGGCGCGGCGCGCACCGAGCGTTGGCGTTGCCAAAGGCGCCGACGCCTTCACCGACTCAACGAGCGTGTTCCACGCGCCGCAATCAGGGCAGCGCCCTTGCCACTTGGGCGCTTCATGGGCGCACTCTTGGCAGGTGAAAACAGAGCGCGGTCGGGCCACGAGTTGCTCCGGCGGACCGCTGTCCGCCAAACAGGGACGGGACCCGCGAAGGGTCCCGTCCAAGGCAGCGTCAGGCGGTCTCGCTAGGAAGAGGCCCCAGCCATCTCGGGCTCGGGCGTCGCTTCCCCCGGGGCGGAGTTTGGCGTGGTAGCCACTTTGATCTCACCGTCTGCGACCGTTACCTGAACCGATCCACCACCCTTCAACTCGCCCCGCAACAAACGATCTGCGAGCTCGTCCTCGATGGTGTTCTGGATCACCCGGCGGAGCGGGCGTGCGCCGTAGTCAGGATCGTAGCCCTTCGTGCCGAGCAGTTCCATCGCCTCAGCGGAGACTTCAAGGGTCAGCGCCTGCTCATGCATCTGCTTGCGGATCCGGTTCAACTCGAGGTCGACGATCGACAGCACATCCTTCAGAGCCAGGGCGCGGAACACCACGATCATGTCCACCCGGTTGATGAACTCCGGGCGGAACACGTTCTTGACCTCGCCCAGAACCTTCTCACGCATGCGCTCGTACGCCTGCTGCTCGCTCCGCTCATCGTTGCCTAAGGTGCGGAAGCCAATCTGGGCCTCACGCTTGATCATCTGGGCACCAACATTGCCCGACATGATGATGATCGTGTTGCGGAAGTCAACCGTGCGACCTTTTGCGTCAGTCAGACGACCGTCCTCCATGATCTGGAGAAGGATGTTGAAAACTTCCGGGTGAGCCTTTTCAATCTCGTCGAGAAGGATGACGGCGTAACTCCGCCGACGTACCGCCTCCGTAAGTTGGCCACCTTCCTCGTACCCAACGTAGCCAGGAGGCGCGCCAGTCAAGCGCGCAACCGAGTGACGCTCCATGTATTCCGACATGTCCAGCCGGATCATGGCGTCCTCAGACCCGAACATGAACTCAGCGAGCTTGCGAGCCAAGAGCGTCTTGCCAACGCCGGTGGGGCCAAGAAAGATGAATGAGCCGATTGGGCGCTTTGGATCCTTGAGGCCCGCCCGGGCGCGTCGCACTGCCTTGGCAACCGCCTCGACTGCCTCGTGCTGACTCACGATGTGCTTGTGGAGGTTCTCCTCCATGTGGAGGAGCCGCTCGGACTCCTCCTGAGCGATGCGCATGACGGGGATGCCGGTCCACATTGACACCACATGGGCGATGTCGTCTTCCCCCACGACGGGGCGCGCGATGTCTTCCTGTTTGTGAAAACCGGACTCGAGGCGCTGAACCT
>CAILQO010000479.1 GCA_903836285.1 uncultured Chloroflexota bacterium | reverse complement strand
TGGGCTTTGGCGCGGGAGCGAGCGATGACGGCGACCAACCCTTCCTGTTCCCGATTACCGGCAGCGAGGCGTAACCGGGCAGACGTCGTCACGTTGCCGTAAGGCAACGTGACGGACGCCCTTTTGCTTGGGTTCTGGTGCCGCGGTTATACTGTTTTGTCACGCCGCCCGCCGGCGTCCGTGCGAGCCACGGTCGGCGCGCCCCAAATCTCGTGGGCTGCGCTGGCGCCCCGGAGGAAATATCTAGCGTGCCCACGATCAACCAACTCATCCGGCATGGACGCAAGCGCGCAGCTCGCAAGTTGACTGCGCCAGCGCTCCACTTCACCTACAACGCCCAGACGAAGCGGACGTCGAAGGCCAATCCTGCCCCCTTCAAAAAGGGAGTGTGCGTGCAGGTGAAGACTGCGAGTCCTAAAAAGCCGAACTCGGCACTCCGCAAAATTGCCCGTGTTCGCCTCTCGAACGGCATCGAGGTAACCGCGTACATTCCAGGTGAGGGCCACAACCTACAGGAGCACTCCGTGGTGCTGATCCGAGGAGGGCGCGTCAAAGACCTCCCGGGCGTGCGCTACCACATTGTTCGTGGGAAACTGGACGCGACCGGCGTCAAGAACCGCAAGCAGGGCCGATCAAAGTACGGCGCCAAGCGCCCAAAGCCCGGCCAGGTTGCAGCTCCCACCAAGGGTGGTCGTCGGTAGCAGTTGCGCGCGGTGGCGTCGATGCCGCGAAACAAGAGCGAGTGAGGCAGCAATGTCGCGCAGGGGTCAGGCGCAGAAGCGCATCATCCAACCGGACTCCCGGTTTCATGATGTGGATGTTCAGCGGTTCATCAATAAGATCATGTTAAACGGCAAAAAGTCGGTGGCCGAGCATATTGTGTACGGCGCGATCGAGCTCGCCGAGCAGCGTACGCGTCGCCCAGGGCTGGAAATCTTCCAACAGGCATTGCGCAATGTCACGCCTGTGACGGAGGTTCGTCCACGGCGCGTCGGTGGCGCAACATATCAGGTTCCGATCGAAATCCGGGTCGACCGGCGAAACTCGCTTGCCATGCGCTGGTTGGTTCGCTTTTCACGGGCTCGAGGCGGTCGGAGCATGGTCGAGAAGCTCGCCGCGGAGTTGCAGGACGCTGCTCAGGGCCAAGGATCATCCGTGCGTCGTCGGGATGAGGTGCATCGTATGGCAGACGCTAACCGTGCGTTTTCCCACTTCCGCTGGTAGGCCGGGGGCCCGCTGAGGGCTCGCGCTCGTGCGCCGGAGCCGCGACAGCGGTTTCCGGCGCTTTTTCGTGTCAAGCGTGTTTGGCTCGGCGTGCCTGAGGCGTCGTCGCCACGAGCGCGGCACCGCTGGTGGGACTGCCTCCGCTACTATTCGATGTTTGCCCCTTCGCTGCGTACGGTCGGCACGACCGCCAGCGTCCAGACTTTGATACCGGTGCGCCCGGTGGAGCCCGACCCGATGGCCCGCAAGTACTCGCTCGAAGCGACCAGAAACATCGGCATCATCGCCCACATTGATGCTGGCAAGACGACGGTGACCGAGCGGATCTTGTACTTCACGGGAGTAACGCACCGGATTGGTGAGGTGCATGAAGGCGCTGCCACGATGGACTGGATGCCCCAGGAGCGCGAGCGGGGCATCACGATCACGTCAGCGGCGACTACATGCTTCTGGGATGACCATCGGATCAACATTATCGATACGCCCGGACATGTCGACTTCACCGTTGAGGTCGAGCGGTCGTTGCGTGTCCTTGATGGTGGAGTAGTGGTCTTCGACGGTGTGGCAGGCGTTGAACCGCAGTCGGAGACGGTCTGGCGGCAGGCAGACAAGTACGGCGTGCCCCGCATCTGCTTCGTGAATAAGATGGACCGTACGGGGGCAAACTTCTGGGCTTGTGTCGACCAAGTTCGTGAGCGCCTGGGTGCGAAGCCTGCAGTGCTGCAGATGCCTGTCGGGCTAGAGCAGTCGTTCCGGGGTGTCGCCGACATCCTCCGAATGCGCGCCATCATGTACACGGACGACAAGGGCGAAACGCCGGTCGTCTCCGAGCTGCCAGCAGACATGGTGGCGGACGTCACAACTGCCCGTCAGCAGCTCGTTGAGCTGGTGGCAGAGACGGACGACGTGCTCATGGAGAAGTTCTTCGACGGTTCGGAGATCACTGAGGCGGAGTTGGTGGCGGCGCTCAGGTCGGCCACCCTTACTGGCAAGCTCGTCCCTGTCTTTTGCGGCGCGGCCTTGAAGAACAAGGGAGTGCAGCCGCTTCTGGATGCCATCGTGACTTACCTGCCGTCGCCGAAGGATGTGCCGCCGATGGTTGGCACGCTGCCCGGGACCGAGACCGAGGTGATTCGCCGTGCGGACGACAGCGAACCGTTCTCCGCGCTTGCGTTCAAGATCGTGGCAGACCCATTTGCAGGAAAGCTGACGTACTTCCGCGTCTACTCCGGTCGAGCAACGGCAGGGTCATATGCGGAGAATACGACCAAGGGTCGTCGTGAGCGCCTCGGACGTTTGGTGCGTATGCACGCAAACAATCGCGAGGACGTAGATGAGGTGTTCGCCGGTGAAATCGCCGCTGCGATCGGTTTGAAGGAGACCACGACCGGCGACACCCTTTCCGACGAGAACAGCCCGGTCATACTCGAGTCCATCACGTTTCCTGAGCCGGTCATTAGCCAAGCGATTGA
>CAILQO010000478.1 GCA_903836285.1 uncultured Chloroflexota bacterium | reverse complement strand
GTACTGCTCATGAAATAAGGAACGTTGTTCATTTTCAAAAACCACTGAGTTCTCAAAATGTGTTCGTATGTGTATATTAATGATCCAACGCCATCATGGAACGTAGTAAAGTATAACTTAGATAATTCATTTTTCCAACCCCCGTGTATCAAATTCCAACTTTTATTTGTTCCTGGTATAAAATGAGTGGGATTTTGAATCCAGTCATCTGTAATTTTGTAATTCAATTGATGGTGGGTATAAAATTCATGTCTATCTATTTTTGACCACATTATACCAACTAGAATTTCATTGGGTTGATAGGTTTTCAATGCTTCACTAACTGCATAAATTGTTTTTCTTGAAATCAAACCATTGCCCGAACTGCTCAAGCCCAGTTCTTTTCTTTCTGCGTTGGGAAAATGTTTGGCCAAATAAATTGGCCAAGTCCGATCCCAACTGGTATCTGTAAAACTATCACCACTGCTGATTAATATTTTAGTTGTCACTGGTACTTGCTTTCATGTGTATGTCGACGATAGTCTGTACTCATTCGCAACCAAGATTCTCCTTTGCCTTCGAGGATATCGCAGATACGGTCAATAGTGCCATCGTTCCACGCACTAAACTTGCCCATGTTGTTGTGTGGGTGTTGTAAGAGCGGGACAAGCTTTTGTGTAGCGTCTCGTAACGACCACGGCACATAAAGTCGTTCATTATCATTTGCAAAAGATTCGGGAAAACTGCGATAGGCCGGGTATAAGATATTAGCACCAAGAGCGTCCGCTTCGCTGGCAGTATTTGACACCCAATCCTGAAGAGCACAATTAAACAATACTCGCGTGTCATCGCTCGTGGTGTCCGACTCAGTACTCGCGCAGTCAGAAAGCGGTGTAATCGCAGCGCAGTCAAACATTGAGCAGGCCCGCATCCGACGCGATCAAGCCAAGGCGGCGTACGACAAAGCCATGAGCGGACCGACCGGTTGGGACTTGCGCAAGACCCAGCTCTCAGTCGAAGCCGCGCAGGCAACGCTCGACCTGACCAAGAACGCCGACCCGACCCGCGTGAAGTCGGCGCAACTCGCGGTCGAACAAGCACAGTTGAATCTCGCAATTCGCAAGCGCCAGATCGCGTGGGACCTCCAAACGGCGCGTGAGGGCCTCAAGAGCGCCGAGAATACGCGCGCCAAAGTCGTGAGCCCCGGCGAGTACGACATCAAGTCGCTTACTGAGGCCGCGAACGCCGCCGACGCGCAAGCCTCGGCTGCCGAGGCCTCTGCCGAAGCCGCCGCGACGCAGGCGCAGGGGTCAGCCAGCCAAGCCGCCGCCGCCAAGGCGCAGGTCGCCGCACTCGAGTCCCAGCAGACGGGGACTCAATCCCAAGTGTCGGCTGCCCGCAGCCAGGCGGAGGGGGCACGTGCCTCCGCCGACCAGGCGGCATCTGCCTACCGGCTGCGCGCGAACCCGTACACCGAAGATGACCTCAAGACAGCGCGCGCCGGTGTTGCGCAGGCCGAGGCCGCCGTTGCGTTGGCCCGCGCCAACCTCGCCGAGACGACCATCATTGCGCCATTCGACGGCACCGTCACCTCTCGGAACGTTTCGGTCGGCACCCTTGTCAATCCTGGCCAAGCGGTCGTGACCGTCATCTCCGAAACCGTTGAGGTAACCCTTCCCATTGAGGAAGCGCGCGTCGGGTCCGTGCGTGAGGGCCAGAGCGTCACGATGACGTCGCCTGCCCTCCCCGGCACCACAATCTCGGGCAAGGTCAGTGCGATGACGCCGAGCGGTGACACCCGCAACCGGTCGTTCACGGCCCGCGTCCGCCCCACCGATTACGCCAAGGCCCTGCGACCCGGCATGTTCGTCCAGGCGACCATCGCGACCGACGAACGGAGCGACACCATCACCATTGCGCGCGACGCCGTTGTCGTGACTGGGGGCGAGAACCGGGTCTACGTCCTTGGCGCCGATAACAAGGTTCAGCTCCGCTCGGTCAAGGTGGGCATCATCTCCGGCAGTGTCATCGAGGTTCTCGACGGCGTGAAAGCCGGTGAGAAGGTCGTCGTCACTGCGACCGACGACCTCCGGGACGGCGTCGTCGTAAACCCTTCAGCTCGCTAGCGCTCAACCGCCCTGACGGGCATGCACCGCCTCCAACCTGAAGGCCCGGCACCGATTGGTGCCGGGCCTTTAGCGTGAGAAAGCCATCAGTCAACTTCCGGGTCACCGTCAGGCAGCGACAGCAGCCCGACCGCCAAGGCCGCAAGGGCAAGCGCAAACGACGTGAGCACGGCGCCACCGTGGCGTCCCGTGAACCCGACGACCAACGCGGCAATGACGAGGCCCACGACCAACCGACGGGTCCATATCACCGGCATCGGCCAGAATGAGTCGCGGCGTCCCACGCCTGCGCCATCTTCCGCACCTTGCGCGCCTCGGTCACCGCGTCCCCCGTCCGACGGAAAGGGCAGACTGACGTCTCCATCGGCACCGCCGGGGCCGAGCGATTCCTGCTTGGCGCTAGGTCGGGTGGTTCCTTCCTCGTCGTCGCCCCGGTCTGCAGGCGCGGTTGGAGGCCTTTGTGCATCACCATCGTTTCGATCAAGCATCACGCCAACCCCACAAGCAGGAACGCAACGCTGCCCGCGTCCGTCACGTAGTACTGGGCGAGGCACGCGCCGGGCGGACCGTCGGCGCGCGCACCCCGGTACTCCGCGACCGTAACGGCACGGGAAAGCGCCCGGCTTGAGAAGCGGTCGCGAGGCCCCGTCCGGTCACCGACCGTGAAGGTCTCGGTGCCAGCGTCCTCGACATCAGTTGGCAACCACTCGCGCGCCAAGGCCATCGCCTCATCCACGGACCAGTCACCCGGTGCCGGATCGGTTGATCGCGGCACGCCGCGTTCACGCCCGAGCGAGGCCTGTCGCACGCGACCAGACGGCAGCACGTCAACGACAATGCGACCGGGTGGCGCCATCCATGCGAGGCGAACTTCGCCCGCCTCACCGGTCGCGCGCGTCGGCACACCACCAATCCGCGACTCCCAGGACGCCACTGTCCCACCGATACGCCCTTCGACGGCAACGGCCAACGCCGTCGGGTCTTCCATGTATATGCCAAACAGCGTTCCAGCGACGCCGCCCCCAAGAACCAGCGTCGTCGTTATGACCGCCGGGGAGAGCGCGCGTCGACGGGTCGTCACGGTGAGCCAGCTTCCAACCAGCGGGCGACATCCTCGTCATCGATCATCGTGGGCGCGACCCACGCGACGCGACCTCGACCGACCGCCACCGTGGCACGAGGCGCGTTCGCGACAAAGATCGCATCCAACCTAGCCCCCGGCCGCCGCACGGCGTCAATCGGGATCCACGCCTGAGGAACCAACCCACACGTCTCTCGTATGAGCGCACCGACCGCCGCTTCCGGGTCGGCATCCCGGCCGAGTCGTCGTGACGGAAGTCTGAAACGGCCCCGGCGCACCCTCACCAACACGCTGCCGTGAGGGCCCGGCACGACGGCAACGACCCGCACTGCGACCTTTTCGTTCAGCCACCACATCGTCGCGATGCGCAGCCGCTCTGGGAACACGCGCGTCCACACCCACGCGAGAATCGGCAAGGCGCCCCTCACCGTTGCGCGCCAGGCCCTAGACGACACCTACCAAGCTCCTGCCGGCGACGTGATCGTTGCCGAGAAGCGGGCAGTACATCCCCCCGCCCCCAAGCGTGCCCGTACCCCTGTGGTCACGCCGGGTCGAAGGTGGTCGCGAGGTGGACTGTCCGGCCTTCCTGCGCTGCCACCGGGCAGGCGTTCATGATCTCAAGCACATGCCGGGCGTGCGCGCCAGTCAGGATTGGCGACCGTCCTTCACGGATCGCCGCAACAAGATCGGTCACCCCGACTGCCTGTTGCGCCCGAGCCATGCGGTACATGGGTTGGGTCCACCCGCGCACCCCCCTTGCGGCGTCATCGAGGTAGAGGTCGAACGGCGCACCACCTTGGCGGTCCGTCCCCGGCCCACCCATCGAAACCGTCCCGGCACTTCCAAAGATCTCTAGCGACGGCCCATTCGCCGCCTTCACCACGTAACTGGAGTCGACCACCGCGAAACAGGCACCGCCAAAGTCGAGCGTGATGAGGTAGTTATCCGGCACCCCCGTCACGATCTCTTTGCCGTCGAACGCCCCCGACCGTACAACGCGGATCGGTTCGGCAATCCCCGCATGGCATGACACTGCCTTGGCGGGGCCAAGTATTCCTGTGATCTGGGTGAGGCCGTGAACACCCATGTCTAGGAGTGGTCCCGCCCCCGCCTGATGGAACCACGACGGGTCGTGGTCTCGGTACTGGAAGTACTCCGGCCCACCGTGTGACGACCGCACGCGCGCCAGCGAAACCTTGCCAATCGCCCCCGCCGCCACCAGGCGACGCACCTCCCGGATCTCGGGGCGCAGCATGTGGATCGGCGACGCCGAAACGTGCAACCCTCGCGCCGTCGCCTCGTCGATGAGGGTCGTCGCCTCCTCGACCGTCGACGCGAACGGCTTCTGGGAGTACAGGTGAAGGCCATGCCGCAAGGCCTTCAGGTTGACTTCAAAGTGCGCGGGAATGCTCGCTAGGTCGACTAGGGCGTCGGCCTCCACGGACGCAAGCATTTCGTCCACATCGGTGAAGACGTGTTCGATCCCGAACCGGTCAGCCTGACGGCGCGCCCATTCGGGGCGCACGTCGCAGACGGCAACGACCTTGGCGTCGGGCATCTGTGCAATCTGGGGCAAATACTGATCGACGGCAATGGCGCCGAGGCCGACGACAAGCAGCCGGACAGGTGAGGTGGTCATCGTGAAGGCTTTCCCGGAAGTGGCATGAAGACGGCGCACGCATCATCGCACGCGCGCCGCGGGTGCGTGACCGCGTCCCTACAATCGCCTATGCCCCAATCATTGGAACCCGGCGACCAGGCGCTTCTCACTGAGGCGCGCGCAATCATCGGCCTGCGTCAACGCCAAGACTGGCACCACATCGGCGCCGCCCTGCGCACCCGATCGGGACGTGTCTTCGCCGCCGTGCACCTCGAAGCGTACGTCGGGCGCGTGGCGATCTGCGCCGAGGCCATCGCCGTCGGCATGGGCGCTGCCGCCGGTGATACCGACATCGAGGTGATCGTGGCGGTCAACCGGGCAGGCAAGGTGGTCGCCCCATGCGGGATTTGCCGGGAACTGATCTCGGACTACGCGCCGAACGCGCACGTGATCGTCCCCGGCGTTGAAGGCCCGGAAAGGGTGCCAGTGACGGCACTGCTGCCGAACAAGTACGTGCGCCCCGGCACGTGACCTGCGATCGGGTTAGGCACCCTACTTCATCAGCTTGACATCCTCGTCGAGCAGCGCCTGCGCGTCCCGCTGTGCCTTCGCGAGGCCATCTCGCGGACTCGTCTCGTTCTTGAGAATCGCTGCAACCGAGTCTTGCACGGCCTTGTTGATCTTTGGCCAAGATGGCAAGGCCGGCCATCGCCAACCGTTCGGCGCAAGGTCGACGAACCCCTTCATCTCGACATCAGTCTTGAGGTAGTCCTGCAACTCCTTGGCAGCAAACGCCGCCTTGCTGACCGGCAGCGATGTGGCCTTGATGCACATCTGCGCTTGCGCATGCGGTGCGTTCAGCCAGCGTGCAAGTTGAGCAGCGGCGGCGCGACGTGGCGCGGACGTCTCCTTGAAGATCACCACGTTGTGGCCACCATTCGTCGTCGCGATGACCTTCTTCTTTGGGTTGACCGGCGCGTGGATCACGCCAAACGCCGGTGCGTTTGCCTGACGCAACGTCGGGATCCGGTACGGCCCCTGGAACTCGAAGACCGTGTCGTTCTTGGCCTCCCGGTACGTCTCGGTCTTCCCATCCGCGGGCGCATGACCGGCCTTGATCAGTGACTGCATGAACTCGATCACCTGCAGCATCTCGGGGCTGTCGACCGTCATCCTTTTCGCGTCGGGCGTGATGGGGCTTGACCCCGATGTCCGTAGCAGCAGGAGCCAGAAGCCCCAGTTCATCGACACGGAGATGCGGTCAGCCTTTGCAGTCTTCGCCGCCGCCGCCGTCAGGTCATCCCAAGTCCACCCTTCCTTGGGCGCTGCGACCCCTGACTGGTCAAGCAGACCCTTGTTGTAGATCATTGCGACGTCGTTCGTATACATCGGGATGCTCACCAGCTTCCCTGTCCACGAACTGCTCTCAAGCATCGTCGGGTAGAGGTCTGCCCGCTGCTTGACCCACTCCTTGTCGCCCTTCAGCTCGGTATCGACATCGATCACCATGCCGGAAGCGAACATGTCCGCTGCCTCGTAGTACGCCACGTATCCGAGATCCGGCGCAGACCCGCCGGCGGCCACCGTCTTGTACTTGTCAAGCCCAGTCGCCGCCTTGCCCCCTTCGACGTCGATCGTGACCTTGGAGGCAAACTCCTTCTGGTACTCCGCCAGGAGCGAGAGGCGCGCCGCCCCTTCCGGATGCGTCTCGGCGAGATTGGACAGGTATGCCAGCTTGACCGGGCCGGAGGCCGGTGCCGGTGCCGCACCACCCGGGGGGGCTCCCTCGCCGCATGCGGCGAGAACTCCCCCAAGCGCAGCGGACGTCACCCCCAGTGCCGCTCGTCGTGTGCCCTTCGTCGCCATCAGGACCATCCTTCCTCGGCCCCCAAAGCCGTGAACGCGATGCTGAATCCGCCTGCCAAAACCTTCGATGAACCGTCCGGTGCATTGCCCCCGACCCTGCTCTGCACCGCAATGCCAATCCAATTGGCGCGGCGTCAGGCCGGTGCCGCGAAACGGGGCGTCCTCGCCTGGAACCCGCTCCGGTGAAACCGCGCAGTGCTGCTCGTCGGAGGGAGGTCGAGCCTCCGCCCGCCGGCACGGAACGACTCAATGAACCCGAAGATTAGCTCCATGTTTGTCACCGCAACGTCGATTCCCCCGGCCGTCGTCGTGTCTCCGCGATCGAGCGCCTCGACGAGGTCTTCGATGAGGTGAAGGGTGCTGCTTGTCTTGGGGAAGTCCGGGTACGGTGCGTCGGCCCAGTTGCCCCCTTCGGCCGGACGCGCACGCATCGTGAACGACGTGCCGGCCCCCCAAGCCGTGATCGCTCCGTAATCGCCGATCACCTCGATGTCGTTCGGTCGTGGGGTCCGCAGGAAATGGACCGTGACGCCCGTCGACGTGCCGTAGGCACCCGAGCCATTTGGCTCATCGGTGACCACATCACCGTCGACGAGGTGTTCGCTACCCGGCAGCCATCCCTGTGCCCAGGTGGGACTGGCGTCGCTGCAGAGGTACTGGGTGATGTCGAACCAGTGGCTTGTCGTGTTGAACAGCGTCCCGGTGGCGTACACAACGATTGACCGAAGCGGCCCGATGGCGCCCGAAGCGATGATCGTTCGAACGGTCCGGAAACCCGGCTGCCATCTCCGGTTCGTCCCCATGTTCAGGGCGACGCCAGCGGCGCGTATCGCGTCCCGGATTCGGTACGCCTCATCAATTGAGGCACATAGGGGCTTCTCGACGTACAGGGCACGGACGCCAGCCGCGACGGCGTCGAGGATGATCTGCGCCCGCTGCTCAGGCTGAGTCGCGATGCTCAGGATGTCCGGGCGCTCGTTCGCCAGCAGGTCGCGGTAGTCAAGATATCGATGACTGACGTCAACGCCGTAGCGCTCACCGAACCGGTCCAGCACCTCCCCTCGCATGTCGCTGCCGGCGACGAGGTCGGTGCGCGGGCACGCCTCGTACCCGGCCGCATGGGAGTAGGGCAGCGCCACGGACGCGTTGCCGGCCACCTCGTTATCGATGAAGGCACCCATCCGACTGCACCCCACAAGGGCTGCCCGGTACGTCGCCACCATGACGATGCTCCCTCCTGTTCGCCCCGCGAGAACCGCTCGTGCCCCTTCACTGGCCCCTCAGGCGTCCTCAACCCCCGGGGATGCGCAACGACCGGTCAACGACCGGCAGCGAGATGCGCCGCCCACCTTCGAGATGACTGTGCGCCACCCCAAACTGCACCTCGACACTCGGCATGGTGACGTCGAGGTTCCCTTGGGTGGGCGTCCCAGTTTCGACGGCGTTGATCAGGTCCCGAATCGTGCAGACGGTCGGGCTCTCGCCTTGGGGCGTAAATGTCGTCTCGCTCACGGTACCGCGCTTGGGAATGAGCCGGCGCACACCGAAGTGCCCGCCGTTCTCCCAAGCCATTGCCCGTCCCTCCGTCCCCACGACATCGAGTTCGAAGCGCCCGAACGGCAGGAAGGTGGCCTCCACACCCGAGGCGTAGCCAACCCGGAACGTGTCGACGTGAGGGTCCGCGATTTCGTGCCCCTCCGGGGGCACGAATCGGTGGGTCCCAGGGTCGTAAGTGGGTTCCGGCCGCGCACGGCCCGCCACCCGTGCATCGTCGGGCGCGACCAACCTACCCTCTACCCACGACGGTGCCGGGTCGCCTAGCAACATCGCGACAATGTCGATCGTATGCGGGTGATGCTTGATGAGGTCAGTGAAGAACCACATCGTCGCGTGGCGCGGCTCACCAATGTCGCCGCGCGCAATCGCCTCGCGCACCTGACGGTAGCCGTCGTGGTGACGTCGCAAGGCACCCCAGTTGAACGCGACGCCGTTCTCTCGTACCGCCGTGGCAATCGCGTCGGCCTCGGCGAGGGACCCGCACAAGCCCTTCTCGGCGTAAATTGCCGGCACGCCATGGGTCGCGCAGTGGATGATCGGTTCGGCCCGGGCAAATGACGGCGTCGTCACGCTGACTATGTCCGGGCGCTCGCGTTCGACCATCTCCCGGTAGTCGAGGTAGGTCCGCTCGATACCGAACCGGGCGGCGAAGCGCTTGAGCCGGTCCTCACCGCGGTTGGCCACGGCGACAACCTCGCAGCCGGGGATTGCCCGGTAGGCACTGAGATGCCCGTACGGCATCCCGAAACCACGCGGCGGTAACTCGTCTTCGATCAAGCCACCCATTCGGCCCGACCCGATGATCGCCACCCGCCAAGTCCGCTGGGTCATTTGCGCTCCCGTGCCATCCCCCGCAATTCGCCGCGGCAGTGTAGTCACATCCATCGGGGGGTGTCGCGGGAAGCACGGCCCGGACGAACGCGAGTGGCCCCTCAGTTCACAGGTCAATCGTGCGCCGGGTCTCGCTGGACTCATAGGCCGCGTCGATGATCTGGAGCACGCGCAATGCTTCTTCCGCACCAACCTCCGGGCGGGTTCCAGAGGCGATACCTGTCACGAACCCCTCCGCGATCTCCGCGAGCCACGCCCGGTTCCCGTACGTGCCCGGTCGCTCCGGGAGGTCGCAAGTCACGGTCTCGTGGATCGTCGCGCCACTGTCAACGTCCCGGCGGGCAACCGTGATCGCCGATCCTAACGATGGCCACCAGACGTCACCGTGGGTGCCCCAAGCGCGGAGGAAGTCACGGTTCTCTCCACCCGCGCCGTTGAGGTAGCCCACGTGCAGGGTGCCAATCGCGCCGTTGATGAACCGCAGCGTCACTGCGGACACGTCGTCCATCCGGGGGTGCGCCACAAGGTTCCCGATCACTGGCGCGCACGTCGCGGAAACAGCGGCGACATCGCCAAACAGCGCGCACATCACTTCGACGAAATGGGCACCAAGCCAGTGCAGCATGCCGCCGCCTTCCGTCTCGGGTCGGTACCACCAGCCATCAGGGCTTCGCTGGGACGGCTCATGACCAACCTGCCCAGTGGTCATGGAGGCATGCATGGCCGTAGGTCGGCCGAGTTGGCCAGCCGAGAACCAGTCGCGCGCCAAGCGGATCGCCGGATGGTGTCGCCACGGATAGTGCACCAGGATGTGCGCACCGGTCCGGCGCGAGGCTTCGACGACCGGTACCCACTCACGGGCCGTTCTCGCCGGACTTTTCTCCACGAAGCAATGGATGCCTCGTTCGGCCAGTACCTGCACGTCGCGCGCAACATCGACGGCAGGCCCAGCTATCAGGGCAAGATCAATCGGCGTGTGCGCAACGCACTCCCGGACGTCACCGAACGTGCTGATGCCCGGCAGGTACCCAGCCTCGTGATCCAGCCGCGCCGCGTCGTGGGGCTCACACAGCGCAACGAGTTCGACCATCCCCGCCCCCGCGAGCGCCCTGAATGTTCCGAGCAGTCCCGACGGCTTGGCGGGGTCGAGGGTCCCGAGGTGACTATGCTGCAGGCCAACGACGGCCATCCGATATGGCCGCGCAAGAGTCATCGCACCTCGCTTGCGCGCATGGCGGCGCGTATCCGGACCATCACCGGCTTTGGGGACGACGGGCGGCGAACCGGATGCAGGACATCGCTACTCACCCCTCAATGCGACGCCGGGCCACTGAGATAGGTCCGACGTGACGTCAACGACGATGCCGTCTGGGTCCTCCACCTTGAATGAAGCCGTCGGGGGGCGTGACGGGTCATACGCCGTCCCGCCGTCCACACCATCCCAGATGATGGTGAAGCCAAGATCGGCACATCGGCGTGCCGCTCCGGCGATGTCGTTCACGATCACACCCACGTGCAGGTAATCAAGCATGCCCCCGACATGGGGAGGCCGGGGAGCGTCCCCATGCTGGAAGATCCGGAAGTTGCATGCGCCGTCGGTCAGGTCCGTGCAACCAGCGAACGAACCGGCCACCTCGAGACCAAGTGCATCCCGCCAGAACCGCAGCGACCTCTCAAGGTCGGTTGCCCGCACCCCCACATGAGCCAGCCGAGTTCGCACCGTCTGGAAGTCCCCTCCGGCTTGCCCGAGGTTGTGAGGTGACGCCCACTACCGGCAACCTCGGTTCTTCGCAAACCAACCTACCGCAACTCGGGTACGACGTGGAGTGGCGCCTCCCCGCCAACGACGCGCAACACCTCTTCGAGGCACATCGCCGCGGCGCGGGTATTCGCCTCCACCGCCGCTCCGGCGCAGTGGGAGGTGGTGATGACCTTCGGGTGCGCGATCAGTGCTGCTTGCGCAGACGTTGGCGGTTCGTCGGCAACGACGTCGAGGGCAGCGCCCCACATGCGCCCCGCGTCCAGCGCCGCCAACAGCGCCGCTTCATCCACGAGTTCCCCACGGGCGGTATTGATAAGACAGCCCCCTTCGGGCATCGACGCCAGCCTCGCCGCGTTCACCAAATGTCGCGTCGACGCCATCGACGGCGCGTGCAATGTCACGATCCTCGCCTGTGCGAATAACTCGTCAACCTCGAGATACGTCACCCCGGCGGACTCAGCCCACGCATGGTTCGGGAAGGGGTCGTACGCGACGACTTCCAGGCCAAAGCCCTTTGCCCGCGCCGCGACCTCGCGCCCGACGCGTCCCGTCCCGACGATGCCAAGCACCTTCCCGCGCAACTCGAAACCGGGGAACCGTTGCCAGGCCCCACCACGCGCACTCTGCACCGTCTCGGTGATACGGCGCGCCAAGTCCAGGATCAGGCCAAGGGTGTAGTCGGCGACAGCGTCGTGGTTCGAACCCACAGTCGTCGTAACCCAAACGCCATGCATTCTCGCGGCGTCGAGGTCGATGGAGTCGTACCCAACCCCTGAGCGTGCGATCAGCCTCAGGGTCGGCGATGCGGATGCGATCACCCTTGCCGTGTACGCGTCGGGCATCGATACCGCCGCGATGCACCCGGGAAGCATCTCCAGCAGTTGCGCCTCGGTCAGCGTCACCTGTGGCGTGTCCGGGAACACGAGTTCGACGCTCGCCGCGCGCAGCCGTTCGTCGTACTCGTCCAGGACGAGGCGCACGTTCCTCGCCGACACCAATACGCGCGCCGCCATCCTTGCCCCCTTGTCGTCGGGCATCCCTGCCCGACCGCATGAGCCCACCGGAGCCTACGATCGGCCGGGGCGGCAGTATAGCCACGCACGTGTCTTCGTTTGACGACGAAGGTCAGGGCGTGCCACCCTCCCCCACATGATCGTCGAAGTCGTCCACCTCCACGCCAAGACTGATGAGGCCGACGCCCTTGAGGCCGGCCTCACCGCCGCCCGAAACGTCATTTCACAGTCCCCCGGCTACCTCGACAGCACGTTCCATCGTGGAATCGAGGAGCCAGACGCCTTCCTTCTCACGATCCGATGGACCGACGTCGACGCGCACATGGCTGGGTTCCGCGAGGGCCCATTGTTTGCCGAGTGGCGGTCGCACTTCGCCCACCACCTTGCTTCACCACCGAAGATGAGCCACTTCATGGCATTCGCCGGAAACTAGGACGGAAGACGATGGCACGGGCAGCCTCCGGCGCACGGTTGCCGGCACTGCGGTTCACCGGCACTCACCACGCACTCGGGCGCATGATGGGCGCGTACCGCCGGCGCCAGATCGCACGTGCAGTCGACATCGCACATGAGGTCCTCGCCGCCGAAGGTGCCTCTGAAGCAGCGTTGCACGACCAGATCGCACCGTTCATCGATCTCGCGGCAAGGCACACCCCCACTGCCCTCGCGGAGCTGCGCGGCATGGCCGTTGGTGCCGACGTGGAGTTCGACACCCTGTTCCGCCTCAACTGCATGGAGTCCCGCCCGCCGGGCTCGCCGTTCCTATGGAACCGCCCCGAGCGACCAGCGGTTGATCCGGTCTCCATCCTGAACCCGGACACCGCCGACACCGGCGTACCTCCTGACCCCTCCGAGACTCCCGCTCCGGGAGGTTGCACCAGCATTGCCAGCCGTCGCGATAACGGGTGCGTCGTCGGCCATACCGAGGATTCGTCCCCGGAGAACATCGACGGCATCTATCTTTTGGACACCACCGTCAGTGATCAAGCCGGCCGAGCGTCGAGCCGCTTCCAAGCGCTGAACTACGCAACGTCGCTGGCTGGTTGTGCCGCCGCCGTCAACGGCCACGGCTTGATGATCTTGATCGATGCCCTGCCCGACCCGGATCGCCACCTTGGTGTCCCTCGGAGCTGCGTGTCGCGGATCCTTCTCGACCAGCCCACCATCGAGGCTGCCATCGATGTCCTCCGGTCACTGCCACGCGGAGGCGGGTGGAACTACCTCATGATCCAAGGCCCGCGGATCGTCAACGTCGAGACCACCGCATCCGTCGTCGAGGTCGAGGACGCCACCGTGCCAGGCGTGTACGCGCACACCAACCACTACCGCAATCCCGGCATCGCTGCGCGCGCCGGAGAGCCGCGGCCGAACTCAACGGCACGGCTTGATCGGGCGTTGGCCCTCGTCCGGCGCGACATGGGACCCGATTCGATGCTCGAGCTCCTCGCGGACCGCGAAGGGTTTCCCGACAGCATCTGCCGCGACCGCACCATCGCCACGTGGGTCGCGGATACCGCGCGCCGGACGGTGCGCGTCTGTTGGGGAGAACCGGTCGACGCGACTTGGACGTCGTTCGACTACTGACCGCCGATCCCGCCCCGCACTGGCCACGGCCTACGCAGGGTCGCCGGCCATCGCCCCGTCGGCAGGCCTCGCCTCTAAAGCGCGCATCGCAAGGATGCAAACCCACGTCGCCACAGCTAACGCCACTATCCCGAACGCCCAGAACGGGGCGACGGTCGTGGGTCCGAGGGTCTGCGCGAGTTGGCCGCTGCCAATCTCGCCAACGACGACCCCCAAGGAATACGCGGCATAAAAGACGCCGTAGGCCACTCCTCGCTCGCCGGGGAGGGTCTGATCAGCCAAGTACGCCGTCACTGCCGGGAAAAGAAGGCCAAAACCGCACCCAAAGGTCGCCATTGCCAAGTAGACCTCGCTAGTTCCCGACGCGAACGCCAGCGACACGAGGCTCGCCCCGATCAGGCCAAGGCCCACGCCGAGCGTGCGCAACCGTCCGAAGCGATCGACCAGCCAAGGTGCCGGACGCGCGAAGAGCACGAGGGCAACGAGCGCATACACGCCGAACGCCGACCCGCGAGCGCTTGCCGGTACACCCCGCGCCTCGAGGAGCAGGGGAAGGTGCACCACGAGCGTGCCGATACCCGCCGTCCACGCGAGGCAGGAGACGTACGCCACGACCAATTGCGGACGCAGCAGTACGGCGAGGAACGAGCCATCGCGGACTTGCCGCTCCGAGCCGCCTTCCGGTACCCCGCGGTCAAGCCCGCGCGCGGTGATTGCCACGACAATCGCAGCGACTACCATCAGGGAGGCGACGCCAGCGAACACGTATGACGGTTCGGTGCGCGATGCCACGATGCCTGAGAGCGGGGGTCCGATCACCGCGGCGATCGCGATGAACGCGGCAGCGGTACCCATCGCCTGCGCCCGCCGACCCGGCGTCACGCTGTCACTGAGGAGCGTGAACGCACCCGGCGAAAGCACTGCCTGCCCAAGCCCGTGCACTGCCCGGATCACACCGAACTGCAACGGCGAGTCGACAATCCCGTACATTGCGAGCGCCGTGCCGGAGACGAGCAACCCGATAACCAGCGTCCGTTGCTTCCCCAGTCCAAGCAGCACGAAGCCAGCGGCGAGGTTCCCAAACAGGTTTGAGGCGTCGTACGACGCTACGGTGATGGAGGTCACCAATGGGTCAGCGCCGAGTTGCCGCGCAAACGGGGCAACAATCGGCAACTGCGCAAAGAGGTCAAAGAAGGCGACGAAGACGACGAGGCGCGCTGCCCATGTCCCTGACATCATCGAAGTCTACGACCGGCCCCACGCGCCACTCGGCACCTCACCGTTACAAGTCCGGCGGTTCGTACCCGGAGCCGGCACGCCATGCCGAGCCGGAGAACTCGGACAGCACTGACCATTCGCCGGCCGTCAGGCGCGCATGGTCGTAGTGCACCACCTGACGGACCCCGCCGTCGCGAATCGCCTCGAGCAATCGCCGGAAATCCGACGCGCCGATCGCTTCGCCGCCCATCGGGCGACGCCCGCCAGCGACCATCGGCAACGCCCGCCACGGATAGCCGTCGGCTTGGGCGACCGTCCGGCGCGCCTCCGCTTCAACGACTTCCCGCCAGAAGGCCTCCGGGTACCCGCGGTCGAACTCCTTCTGGGAGACCATTCGCGCACCCGGCTTCGCTCCCGGTTCGGTACTCGGCAGTGAGATCCCGGTGAGCGCCGCCGTCGCCTCAAACGACTCGGCTTCCCACAGTGACGACGACCAACCGTTCAGCGCCGCCACCCAGAGGGAGACGATCCCGTAAATGCCATCGTTGCCCCGGTGGTGGATTCCGAGACGGGGCACGACGAGATCGCAAATGGTCGCGAGGCCCGGGAAGTCGTAGCCCGCGAGCGGCGCGAACGACGGTGACGGCGGACTCACGCCAAACTTCAGCTCCCGGCCGCGCGCCTTGCTGATCCGATCCGTGACGTCATGTACCGCCAAGGCAAAGCGCGACAGCGCCCGCGCACGGAATGCGAAGAACGACACGATGCCCGGGTCGAGGCCAAGCATCGTCGCTGTCCCGAACGCACCACCGTTTGCCCCCAGGCGCGCGGCCTCGCGCGTCAGCTTCCTAATGCGCGTGCGCAACCGTTCAAGCGCCGCCTCGAGGCGGCCAAGATCGAGTCCCAACTCGGCGGCCAAAGGCCCAGCGTCTGGTGGCAAGGGGCCGAGCAGGTCGCCCGGCCCGGACATCCCCGCCGACCACCCCCAAGCCGGACGCGTCAGCACGATGCCATCAGCCTGCGGGACCCGCTCGACAGCATCGGTCATGCGTGCGAGGAACGCCCGCCTCCATGCGTCGTCGACAAGCAAGCGATGGTCAAGGTCGTCAGGGATGCTATCGGTGTCCGGGTCTGGCCCCACCATGCCATCACCAGGGTCGATGAGCCACACTGCCATCGACTTCCGCTTGGCGAGGTCCAGGAACTTGCCAAGCGCACTGAAGCGCTCCTCAAGGTCTGGCTCGGGCGTTGGGGGTGTCACGACGCCGTATCGACGGTAGATGGTCGGGTTCGGCGCGAACGCCGGCACGTGCTGTCCCTCGCCCGGGGGGAGAGTCCCGAGGGCGCGAATGTCCGCGAGCGTGGATGCATCCTGTAGCCGCGTGTCGAAGCGCAACGGGCCTAGCAGGATGCCCTTGACCCCGCCCGACTGCCACGCATCGACGGTGCGTTCAGCATCGACGAGTGAGGCTTCAAGCGGCGGCCTGACCCGCATCCACGCTTCGAGTTCGGCCATGGTCGCTCCGTACCGGGAAGTGATGGTGGCACGAGGCCGGGACAGGAGGCGACGCTCGCTGTCGCAGGACTGGCCGGGGCGTGCCTAAGGCAGGGCGATGCGCAAGCCGTGCGCCTTTGCTGGCGTCACCCCTCGCCCGGCGCCGTCGGCTGTGCCGCGCTCGCGGAGATATTCAAGCGTCGCGAGACGATCCTCGGCGCGGAGCGAGATCGCCGTCGGATGCGGGCCCGGAGGCAGCACGCGCCCTCCGCTCGGCGGCGCGATCAATTCCAGGCGAATGTCGCCGAGACGCAGGATGACGCCTCGCCCGGCGAGGGAGTCGTAGACGCGCGGCCATCCGAAGGCTGCCTCGTACCACTGCGCGGCGTACTCCGGGTCAGCGACCAGGACGGACACGCTCGTCAGCTCCCGCCAGCCAGCTACGTGTGCCTCGTGCGCCCCGAGTCGCTGCGCGGCGTCGAGGCGCGCTTGGTCACCCCCTTCCCATTCCACCAAGACGGGCATCGGCGGCAGGACTGGACGTGAAGCCGGCTGACCCTTCGGGGCAGATGATGGCGCGCGCCCTGACGCGGCGATTGCCGCCGGCGAGGTCGCGCGGGGCGTCGATTCGGGGGCGACGACAACCTCCCTCCACCGAAGGACGCTCCCGTCGGCGAGCGACCGCTCGCGCGATGCCGGCGGGAGGTACGGCACCCCTCGCTCCTCGAGTCGCGCAACCGCCACCTCAAGCTTGGGTACTGAAACCACGAACGACGGCGGGTTTTCCTTGGCGATATCGAGCCACTCTTGAAGCCAGCGGACTGCCGGCAAGGGCTCCCGGACGGCCACGAGTTCGACGGCGTAG
>CAILQO010000477.1 GCA_903836285.1 uncultured Chloroflexota bacterium | reverse complement strand
TGCGGTTCCGGCCCGGCGAGATTGCGGTGACGGGTGCCGCGCGGGGCGGACCCGGGCGCCTGTCCTTCGTCATTGGTGGCACGCTTGTCGCCGACGCCGGCACGCTTCGTGTCGTGGTACGCGACGTCAAGGTGAACGACATGGCCCTGCCGTCAGCGATGCGGAAGGGGGTCGAGCAAGCCCTCACCGCGCAACTCACTGCCGCCCTGATGGCGGATGCCGCGCGGGTGTCCGCGGTGGACGTGCGCGATGGAGCCGTCAGCGTGCGCCTGACACGCGGGGGTAGCTAGCGCCGGACGCGTGCAGCCACGGGTACACGGGCCGGCACCAGTCGCTTGCCGAACAAGGCGTCGGCGAGTGCGGCGAGAATGTCAATGATCCGCTGCATCGTTGATCGCGCGTTCCGACCTCGACGAGCACGCCGTCAGGGTGCGAGACAGTACCACGCCTCCGTCCAGGAGTGACGGGAAGGCGCGCCGACCCGCGTACAATCTTCGAGCGTTCCAACGACCGTGCCGGGGCACTTCACCCCGCCACCGGCCACGGCACCACCCACTCCATCCCTGACGGAAACGAGGACCACTATGGCACGAACCTTGAGCGACGCCCTCATCATCGCGATGATCGAGGCAACCACACGTCTGGCGAGCGCTCGCTCTAGCGGAGCCAAACCACCTTCGGCTGAGGGTACCGACGCCCCTAAGGATGGCGCGTCGAAGGAGGCCCCCGAGTCGCGTACCGCCGAGCAGCTCGGCGACGACTTCGCCACGATCTACAAGAAGATCGAGGATGTTGTACGTGTCTCAGCGGAGCAGGAGACCAAGACGGTCGGCTTCTCCGTGCGCTAGCCAAGGCACGGCGCTGACCCGCCTGCCATAACCCCTCCCTGCCCGATCCGCCGAAGGCGTCGCCGGTTCGTCGCGTGTTTACCGGCGACGGCGTGCGGTCACCCGTGTCCCGGCAGACCGCCGGACGATCCGGGTACGGGAGCCTTCCGTGTCTTCGCGGACCGCCCCAGCAGTGCCGTAGCCTCACCGCACGTCGCTACGGTGCCTCGATCCGAAGCACGTTCGCGACCTCCCGCACGGCACCCATCCTCGCGAACGCGTCGAGTGCGGCGCGCATGCCTGCCTCGCGAGCAAGGTGCGTCACGATCACCAGTTCGGCCGACCCTTCCGGGGCGCCCGACGTCTCCTTCTGGATGCACGACGCGATTGAAATGCCATGGTCGCCGAATGCCTGGGCAATCTGGGCAAGGACCCCCGGCTGGTCGGCGACCCACAATCGCACGTAATAGCGTGTCTCGACCTCAGCGATCGGCAGGCGGGGCAAGTCACCGGCGACCTTGAACGGGACGCGGTTCGCGATCCCGGCGTTCAGGTTGAGCGCGATGTCGATGATGTCGGCGACGACTGCACTTGACGTCGGCGCCGATCCCGCCCCGCGACCGTATAACAGCACATCACCGACCAAGTCGCCCTTCACGTGCACTGCGTTGTAGACGCCGTTCACGCCCGCAAGTAGGACATCGCGCGGTAGCAACGTTGGGTGAACACGGACCTCGATCGCGTCCGGTTCGCCGAGGCCGCGATGATGGCGTCGTGCCATGGCGACCAGCTTGATCACGTACCCGAGGTCATGGGCCGCCCGGAAGTCGTCGGCGCGCAGGCGCGTGATGCCCTCGCGATAAATCTCCGGTTGGGGGACATGCGTGCGGAACGCCAGCGACGCGAGGATCGCGAGCTTGTACGTCGCATCAATCGCCTCGACGTCGTTGGTCGGGTCGGACTCCGCGTATCCGAGGGCCTGCGCCTCAGCGAGTGCGGGCGCATAGTCGGCGCCATCCTGGGCCATGCGTGTGAGGATGTAGTTGGTGGTGCCGTTGATGATGGCGTGCAGCGACTGCACCTCGTTCGCCGCGAGGTCCTGCCGGAACACGCCGATCAGGGGTATCCCGCCACCGACGCTTGCCTCGTAGGCGATGTCCACCCCATGCGACGCGGCCAAGCGGAGCAACTCCGCCCCCTCCGTTGCCACGAGATCCTTGTTTGCGGTGACCACGTGCTTGCCTGCACGGATCGCCTGGCGCAACCAGTCACCGGTTGGATGGATGCCCCCCATCACCTCGACAACGATGTCGATCTCGGGATCGTCAAGAATGTTTGCCGGGTCGTCAGTCAGGATTCCGTCCGGCACGGACACGTCCCGCGCCTTCGTCAGGTCGCGCACGACCACCCGACGCAACTCGATCGGGCGCCCCACCTCGCGGGCAATCGCCTCGCCGCGTTCGAGCAGCAGGCGGGCGACACCACCACCGACGGTGCCGAGTCCGAGGAGGCCGATGCGCACGGACCCAGCGTGACCGGCGGACGAGCGGGGCGCGGAAGTGATGGTCATGCCGGGATGGTACCCGCCGCCCGCCGTGATCCCTCCGACCGGCCAAGATCTGGCGTGCGGATGCCGTCGGGAACGGCAGCGCCGTCACGGGGCGCCGTGTGGCGCTATCGGACAGCCATCGCCAGGAAAAGTGCTACCTCGCCGTTGCGATACAGGCGATCGCTGTACCCGCAGAACCGGAACCCGCAGCGTTGCAGCAGGCGCAGCGCCGGTGCGTTCTTGGCCGAGACGTCCGCCGTGACTTCCGGCACCCCCTCGCGCGCGGCCCAGCGGCGCATATGCTCGACCAACGCGGACCCGAGATGCTGGCGACGGTAGTCGCGCGACACCGCCACCGCCCTCAGGTACACCATCTCGCGACGCGGCTCAATCGTTGCGGTCAGGAAACCCACCACGGTGCCAACCGTCGGCATGGTCGTCTCGCGCCCGGTCGGCGGCACCTCGAGTTCCTCGGCCACCAACCACAGCGTGTCGGCGTGGGACACGAACGGCACGTCCATCGGCTCGGTCGCCGCCATCGGCTTGGGAAGCGAGATCTGGCGCAGCCCGATCCGGATCTCGTTGTCGTCCTGCCTCTGGTCAAGCTGCCACACGCTGTCGGTGGTGTACGTCGTGTCAATGGCCCCACACGCGTCTCGATCAGCCATGATGGCGGCGCGGACCCGGAGCTGGTGCTGCGGTTCGCGAGGCGTGTAGGTCGAGGGCGCGGCAACGCGGGTGAGTGGTGGTGTTGCGACGGCGGTACCCGAAGCCCGGGCCGCGGCGACCCTCGCCTGGGCGTCGCGCACGTTCCGCGCCGGCGTCCAGTCCCGACCCCCTCGCACCGTGGATCCAACGGTCGGCCTCGACACATCTGGCAACTCGGAATCGCGCGCCGGTGCGACCCGCCGCACGGTCACGGTCGACGCCCGGGCGACGGGATAGCGACCGCTCGGTGGCCGCCCCGCGCGTGCACCAACCGTGCGCATCGTGCTAGCCTGATCGGTGGACGGGCCAACGCGGGTACCGGTCACCCGGGGCGCCGTCGATGGCCGGCTGCCCCCACCGCCGCGGGTCGAGGCCGGGGCGTGCGTTCCCGTCGCGCCGCTACGACCCAATCCACCTCCGGGCGCCGGTCGCCCAACGGCGCCAACGCCTGAGGAGGACGCAATGACGTCGCGCGACGACGCCGGCCGAACGCCCTGCGCCGCCGGCCGGTAGGTGCTGGGCGCCCCCGTGCCTCGAGGCGCAACACTGTCGCGGCGCTCGGTCACTCCCCCATCGCGGACCGACGGGGCCACTGGAAGGCGCCTGGGTTCGCGGGACAGGCGGGTCTCCGCACGGGGCGTCAACGGTGACCGGCGCCAGTTGCGTGCCTCAGCCGGGACCCCGCGCACGACTTCGCTCGTCTGCGGTCCCACTTCTCCGCCGCGCGACGGCCGGACGCGACCGGTCCCCGGCACGACCGGTGCCCCTTCCTCGATCAGGTCGTCGAGGACGCCTCTCACCTCTTCCTCGACGTCGTCAGGCAATGGCGGCGGAACGTCCTCATGCTGACGTTCTGCCTCCATGAGCGCACGCCGTTCAAGGAATGAGAGCGACGAGAGAGACGGCATTTCGGCGGTCTCGTTGGGGTCGGGGGTCGGGACGGGTACCTCTACCGGCACGTCTTCGACCCGAGGCGCCCGGCGACGCGAACCCATTGCCGCGACATCAAGCACAAATGGCCCGACTCGCATGCCCGGCCCGGGGGAATCCTGTGGGGTCGTCGCCATTGGCGTCTCGTCGGTTGGCGGAATCGCACCGCGGTCAGGTCTCGGGCAAGGCACCCCCTGCGCCTTCCCGCGAATGGCGCATTTTACATAAGATGGTGGCGCCTGAGCGGACGGGCACAACCCGCGCTACCGCGCGCGCGTGGCACGCCCGATGCCCCCTCGACGCCTTCGACGCCCCGGATCGTCCCCGTTTGGGGGATCGTCCGCTCCGTCAGGTTCGAGGCCTTCTTGGTCCGTCACCGTCCCGGTTGGTGCCGGTCCGGCGCGCCCGGGGGTAACGGGCGGTGCGTCCGCATCGCCGAGGCCGAACGCATCGATGTTCGGAACCGGGAGGAACTCGTCGACTGCGTCAGGTCCGGTCACGCGGGGACCCGTCCGGCCCGGAGGTCGCGGGATCGTTGATTGGTCGGTGGTGACCAGCGTCCCCACGCCGACGTCAACGGTGGCGGCACGGACCGGCACCGGTCGCGAACTGGTGGTGCGCGCCAAGGGCGTCCGCGTCGGTGGCGGGCGCGTCGGACGCGTCGGCGCGATTGCCCGCACCACCATTGCGGACAGGTCCGGTGTGCAGTCAAAGACGATCCGGCCCTCGTGCCACAGTTGCCCGAGGACGGCGGCACCGTCGGCCGGCAAGCCCACGTAATAGGTGCCTTCTGGCGTCTGGATGGGGGTCACATCATCCGAGTCAATCTGGAACTGGCGGCGCAAGTCGCCCATCGGCACGTGCAACCGCCCTTGCAGGATGCCCCAGAGGTTGCCGCGACTGATCCGGCGCGGCGCAAGCACGCGCGGGCGCGGTGGTGCGCCCACCGCTGCAGGCGGGGCAGGTGCGTCGCCACCCGTCTCGCTCATGTCCGCATGTCGCGCCCCATGCGCGCCGCCGCTACGGCGTCTGAAGCGTCGCCTCGTAGGAAATCGAAGTCGCAACCCTCGGGCGCCTGCATCACGTGATCGACAAACAACTTGCCGTACCCGCGCCGAAACGGCGCCGGTGCCGGCACGCGTTCCGCCAGGCGCCGCGCGATCTCGGCCGGGTCGACGAGGAGGTCCAGTCGACGCGCCTCGACGTCAATCTCGATCTCGTCGCCGGTCCGCACCGCCGCCAACGGCCCACCAATCGCACTCTCCGGCGCCACGTGCAACACGATCGTGCCGAACGCCGTCCCGCTCATCCGCGCGTCGGAGATGCGCACCATGTCGCGCACGCCCTGACGCAGCAACTTCCGGGGGATCGGCAGGTTGCCGATCTCCGGCATGCCCGGCGCCCCCACCGGCCCGGCGTTCTGCAAGACCAAGATGTCGTCGGGGGTCACGTCGAGGTCAAGATCGTCCGCCGCCGCCTGTAACGCCGTCGGCGAGTCGAAGACCAACGCCCGGCCCCGGTGCTTCATCAGGTGGGGGGACGCCGCCACCGTCTTGATGACCGCGCCATCCGGTGCCAACGACCCTCGCAAGATCGCCAAGCCACCCTCCGGGTCGAGCGGGGCGTCGGCCGACGCAATCACCTCACGCACGCGCCATTGCGACGCCTCGTCACGGGTCGACGTCGCCACGACTTGTGACAGGTTCTCGCCCGTCGTCAGTCCGGTCACCGTCATCGTGTCGAGATTGAGCAACCCTTCCAGTTCCTTCATGAGGACCGGCACGCCGCCCGCTTCGAAGAACTGCTCCATCTGGAACTTCCCGGACGGGCGCAGGTTCGCCAACCACGGGGTGGTGCGTGACAGGTTGTCGAAGAGGTCAAGGGGGAGTTCCACCCCGAGACGCCCGGCAATCGCCGGGAGGTGCACCACGGCGTTCGTCGACCCGCCGAGGGCATGCAGCACGCGGATGGCGTTCTCGAACGCCTCGCGGGTCATGATCTGTGAGGGCTTGATGCCCGCCCGTGCCAGATGCACCGCTTGCTTGCCGGTGGCCGACGCAAGCCGGAGGCGGCGGCTATCTGGCGCCGGGATGGATGCGCCGCCCGGCAGCATCATGCCGAGGGCCTCCGCGCACGCCGCCATCGTGGACGCCGTGCCCATCACCATGCAGTGGCCTTCAGACCGCGTCAGGTTGTCCTCAAGCGCGGTCATCGTCTCCCGCGTAACGGTGCCCGCTCGATATTCCGTCCAGTAGCGACGGCAGTCGGTGCAAGCGCCGAGGTCTTGGCCCTCGTAGCGCCCATTCAACATCGGGCCGCTTGTCAGCATGATGGCCGGGACATCGGCCGACGCCGCGCCCATCAGTTGCGCCGGCGTCGTCTTGTCGCAGCCGGCCAGCAGCACGACAGCGTCAAGGGGCTGCCCGCGCACCATCTCCTCGGTATCCATTGCCGCCAAGTTGCGGAAGAACATCGAGGTCGGGCTAACGAACACCTCGCCAATCGAGATGGTCGGGAACTCGAGTGGCAGACCCCCTGCCTGCAACACACCGCGCTTCACGGCATCCGCGAGGGCGCGCAAGTTGTGGTTGCAGTGGTTCAATTCGCTGAAGGTGTTGCAGATGCCAATGATCGGCCGCTTCAAGTCGTCGTCGTCGTACCCCATCGCCTTCGTGAAGGCGCGATGGATGAACGACGCAACGTCGGGCGTCTCGTACCAGCGTTCGCCGCGGCGCAAGGCCGTCGGCATCGGGGGGGCGGGTTCGGGCGGGGAGGCAGGCATGTTCCGACCATGCTACCCGTCCGCCACACCCTCCCGCCGCCATGTCGGCTGCAACGCTATCCGGCGCCGTCACCCTCCACGTCAGGCACAAGGCGCGCCATCCACATCTGACGCTCCGACTCGTCTGGGTACCGCACTGTCCCCCGTTCCGGTGGACGCGGGTGGATGAACCGATGCCCTGGGAGGACCTCGAACTCCGTCAGGTGCTCGCCCGACCCTCGGGGCCAGTTCTCGTGCTTCACCACAACGGTGCCGTCGTCATGGACGACCGTGACGATGCCGACGTGGCCGGTCCAGGAGGCCCCGCCATATCGCCGGCCCCAGACCATCAGCGACCCGATTGCAGGAACCTCGTCGATCGCGAAGGCTGCCTCGGCGAACGCCGGTTCAAGGTTGCCAGCGTACGCCACCGTTCGATAGACGTCGTAGGTCGACGCCCAATAACGATCGTTCACCAGGACGTTCATGCAGTTCGGCGCCGCCTCCGCCATGCGGGATGACGACGCCACGGCCACCCCGCCGGCGACCAACGAGGCCACCACGGAACTGACCGCACACAGAAACTTTCGACGGCTGCCGGCCACCGGCCGAGCCTCCATCGCCCCACCCGGTATGGCGTCCGTCACGCCGATACCTTGGCCTCGCCCCGCTCGGTCCATCGACCTCGAGGGCGCGTGGAATGCCATTGTCAGGTCCGTTCCCTTCCGGCACGCCCGGTCGTCCCACGCGGTCGGTTGCAGCCATCGCTACCCCGGCACCCCATGGGTGCCGAGAACCGAACCACCCGAGATGCCCGATTGGGAACCTCGGCCCCCCGGCACATGGCCAGAGGCGGGAACCGGAAGCCGTGCGGCGCGGCGAGGCGACCCGTTCGTTGCGATGACACCGAACCGGCCACCCGACACGACCGGCACCCGCCCGTAGGTAGGCGACGCCGGACGCGCACCCACGACCCCCTCGGGGTCGCGCCTCGCCCATGCCAGCGCGGCCGAACGGAAGAATGCCCACCCCTGTCGTCAATCGCGCCGGGGCGCCGCGCCGGTACGTCCATCGGACCGGGAGGCGCCGTCATCGCGGCACGAGATGCATCCTTGGGGGCAGGATCCGTTCCACCGGGTCAGGCGCCGCGATCCCTCCAGATTCGCGCCGGGCGCCCAGCCAACCGACATGTGCGGGCCCCGCCATGCGTTTTGCCCGGACGATCGACGGCCACTCCTCGGAGATTCGCCCCGACGCGTGCCTGCCCGCACCCCCCGATACCGGGTGGGACACGTGCCTCGCGCACGCCGCCATGGCGCCCGCAAGCACGACCATTCAGACGACGCGCCAGTGAATTGCGCGCCTCGCCAGAACGGCTTAGGTAACGGCCATCGTTCCCGCCCGGGGGGCGAGACCACGGTCAGCGTAACGCCTGATGCGCGCCAGCGCAAGCCAAACGCGTCAATGCGAGATCCGGCACCGCCGCAAAGCAACCGGCCGCACCGCCAGCGTGGTGGTGCCGCGCACCCAGTTAGCGGTGCCCCGACCACCCCGGTCCACGCACGAATCTCCCCGGCAACGCGCCCGTTGGCACCCCTTCGCGCAGGGCAAACGTGCCGTTGATGACCACATGCCGTACTCCCGTCGCCAAGACGTGCGGG
>CAILQO010000476.1 GCA_903836285.1 uncultured Chloroflexota bacterium | reverse complement strand
TGCCAGCGTGGTGGTGCAGGTCAGCACCGACAACGGCAGCACGTGGACGACGAAGGGCACGTCTTCAAGTACCTCATCGCCGTACGCGATCACGTTGTCCGGCCTGACGTCGCAGACGACCTACAAGATCCAGGCACTCGTCACCGACACGGCGGGGAACACCTCCACGACCGCACTTTCAACGACGAGTGCATTGGTTACCGTCGACACCACCGCGCCGACGGCGGGGACGGTGACGATGACGTCGACCGACGGCGGTGCATCAAGCAGCGACGGGATCGTGGGCACCCTCACGCCGTCGTTTGCGTTGGCCGTCTCGGGGACCTCCGACGGGAGCTACACCGGCAGCGGGTCGAACGCGACGGGTATCTCGTCGGTGGTCCTGCAGGTGAGTTCCGACGGCGGCGCCACTTGGGTCGACAACGCGACGTTCACCGCGCCGTCGGGTGGAGGCACGTCGTACACCGTCACGGCGGCGGCGCTTACCAGTGGCACGACGTACTCAGTGCGCGCCCTCGTCACCGACCTTGCAACGAACACCGTGACGTCGGCACTTTCGACGACGAGCGGCAAGATCACGGTCGACACGACCGCGCCGACGCCGGGCACCCTCACAATGACCTCGACCGACACCGGGTCGGCAAGCAACGACGGGATTGTGAACAACGCGACGCCGGCGTTCAGCCTCTCGACGGCGACCGACACGGCCTACACCGGGACGGGCCACCCGACGGCGGCCATTGCAAGCGTCGTCCTCGAGGTCAGCGCGGATGGCGGCGCCAACTGGTCGACGAACGCGACGTTCACCGCGCCGACCGGATCGGACACGGCGTACACCGTGACCGCGTCGCCGGCGCTCAGCACAAACACCACGTACAAGATCCAGGCGCGTGTGACCGACACCGCTGGCAACTCGGCGACGACCGATCTTTCCACGACCTCGGCGACGATTGTCGTCGACACCACCACGCCGACCGCGGGCACGCTTGCGATCGTCGAGACCGACGGCGTGACGAACGACGGGGTGGTCAAGGTCACGACGCCGGCGTTCACCGTCACCAGTCCGGCGGACACCGGCTACGGCGCCGCGGCGATCTGGAAGGTGCAGCTCCAAGTCGCTTCGGGAACGAGTGGCGGCAGCTTCACCGATAGCGGGACCGCCGCGACCTCACTCACGAGTGGTGCCTACGCGCTCACGCTTGGGGCGCAGACCACTGATGGCACCTACCGCGTGCAGGCCGTCACCTATGACGTCGCGGGAAACACCTCCACGACGTCGCCGGTGACGATCGCCGTCGACACGACGAACCCGTCCGCGGGCACCCTTACCGTCAACGACAGTTACGGGTCGACCTCCGACAGCATCGTCAAGACCCGGACGCCGGCGTTCACCCTGACGGGGGCCAGCGACTCTGGCTACACCTCACCGTCGGCGGCCAGCATCGCCTCGGTGCAGTTGCAGGTCGCCCCGGGCGCCAGTGGCGGCACCTTCGCCGACAGCGGGTCTGCCGTGACCACCGCCAACAGCGATGGCACGTACACCCTCAGCATCGCCAGCCAGGTCGACGGGACCTATCAGGTGCAGGCGATCGTCACCGACCTTGCCGGGAACACCTCCACGGCGACTGCGGTAACGATCTATGTCGACCTGACGCCGACGATCCCGACCGATCTAGACCTCGCGACGGCATCGGACAGCACCGCGACCGGCACCACCGGCACGGCCACCGATGACCGCACGAAGGTGCGGACGCCGGTGATCACGGGTACCTCTGAGGCCGGCAGCACCGTCACCCTCTACGACACCGACGGGACCACCGTGCTTGGTACGGCGACCACCTCTGGGACGGCCGTGAGCGGCGTCGCGCAGACGACCGGCACGTGGTCGATCACGTCGTCCTCCCTTTCAGAGGCGGTGCACACCCTGACCGCGAAGTCCACCGACGCCGCGGGCAACACCAGTGGGGCATCGGCGTCGCTCGTCATCACGATCGATATCTCGACGGCGACACCGACCCTCGACCTCACCACGGCCTCCGACAGCGCCGGCGCGTCCACGGCGGGCACGACGTCCGACGATCTGACCAACGCAACGACGCCGACGATCAGCGGGACGGCCGAGGCGGGTAGCCTCGTCACGATCTCCGACACCCTGAGCGGGACGACGACGGCGCTCACGCCGACGGCGCAGGCCGCGACGGATGGCACGTGGTCGATCACCCTCGCCACGGCACTTGCCGAGGGCATTCATAGCTTCACCGTCGTTTCGATCGACCCGGCGAACAACACCAGTGCGACCTCCACGGCGCTTGCCGTGACCGTCGACACCACGTCGAACGCGCCGACCGCCCTCAACTTGGTCGACGCCTCCGACAGCACCGGCACCGGCACGTCGGGCACCAACACCGACAACCTGACCAACATCAACACGCCGACGATCTCGGGCAGCGCCGAGGCCGGGAGCTTCGTCACCCTCTACGACACCGACGGCACGACCGCCCTCGGGACTGGCACCACCAGCGGCACCATCACCGCCGGGGCGGCCGGTACCACCGGTACGTGGTCGATCACGTCGTCGGTCCTCGCCGACGGCATCCACTCCCTCAAGGCGAAGGCCCTGGACGGCGCCGGCAACCTCAGCTCGCTTGCGACGGCGCTTGCGGTGACGATCGACACCACGTCGATCACGCCGACGATCGACCTCGATACCGGGTCGGATAGCGCCGGTACGGGCACGACCGGTACGACGACCGACGATCGCACGAACTCCACAACGCCGACGATCACCGGCACCGCCGAGAAGGGCGCCGCCGTCACCCTCTACGACGGCGCGACCGGTTCGACCGTCCTCGGGACGGCGACCATCTCCGGCGCGAACGCCGACGGCGCCCCGCCGACGAGTGGCACCGACACCTTCAGCATCACGTCGACCACATTGACAGAAGGCAGCCATGTGCTCCGGATCGTCGCCATCGACGCCGCCGGCAACTCGTCAAGCGTCAGCCTGACCGTCACGGTCGACACCTCAACGGCCACGCCGACCCTCGACCTTGCGACGGCTTCTGATAGCGCCGGGGTGGGTACCACGGGGACGACGTCCGACAAACTCACCAAGGTCACGACACCGACCATCACGGGGACGGCCGAGGCGGGCAGCCTCGTCACGATCTCCGACACCCTGAGCGGTACGACCTCGGCGCTCACGCCGACGGCGCAGGCCGCGACGGACGGCACGTGGTCGATCACCCTCGCCACCGCACTTGCTCAGGGCAACCACAGCCTGACGGTGGTCGCGTTGGACCCGGCGAACAACACCAGCGCTACGTCTGGCGCGCTTGCCATCGTGATCGACACGACGTCGGCCGCGCCGACCACGCTCGACCTCGTGACGGCGTCTGACAGCGCCGGGCCGACGGGTACGACGAGCGATAACCTGACGAATGTCACCACGCCGACCATCACGGGCGTAGCCGAGAAAGGCAGCCTTGTCACGCTTTACGACGGAACGACCCTGGTCGGCACCGCCGTGACGTCTGGCCTGATCGCTGACGGTGCACCGCCGACGAGCTCCACCGGAACGTGGTCAATCACGACCGGCGTATTGACAGACGGCGCACACACCTTCACCGCGACGGCGTTGGATGGGGCCAACAACCTGAGTTCGGCGTCGACGTCGCTCACCGTCACCATCGACGCGACGGCACCGGTCGCCCCGACCTCCATCGATCTCGACACCGCCTCCGATAGTGCCGGGACGGCCGCAGCGGGTACGACCTCCGACAACCTCACCAACGTCACGTCGCCGGTCATCACCGGTACCGCCGAGGCGTCCAGCACCGTCACCATTTACGACTCGATCAGTGGGTCGGCGGTGGCGCTAGCCCCGACGGCGGTCGCCGACTCGTCCACGGGTGCCTTCAGCATCACCCTGACCAGCGTGTTAGCGCAGGGCATCCACCCGATCACCGTCAAGGCGACCGACGCCGCCAACAACACCAGCGTCGCGTCGTCGATCCTCAATATCACGGTCGACACGGCGAACGTCACGCCGTCGGCGCTCGACCTTGATACGGCGTCTGACACCGCCGGCACGAACGGTACGACGACCGATAACCTCACCCGCTCCACGACCCCGACGATTACGGGTACGGCGGAGGCGGGGTCGAAGGTGACCCTGTACGAGGGCACCACGGTCCTCGGGACGGCGACCGCCGGTGGCACCATCGCGTCCGGCGCCGCCGGGACGACCGGATCTTGGTCGATCACCTCGTCGACGCTTGCCGATGGCATCCACACGCTGACGGCGAAGTCACTCGACGCCGCGGGCAACGACAGCCTCGTCTCGGCGTCGCTCGCAATCACGGTCGACACCACCATCGCGGCGGCGACAAGCGTCGACCTTGCGGACGCGTCCGACACGTCTGGCGCGGATACGACGGGGACGACCACCGACGACCTGACCAAGACCAACACGCCGACCATCACGGGCGTGGCGGAGGCGGGGAGCCTCGTGACGCTCTACGACACCGACGGTACGACGGTGCTGGGAACGGCGACCACGAGCGGCACCAACGCCGCCGGTGCGCCGCCAACGAACACGACGGGCACCTGGTCGATCACCTCATCAACCCTCGCGGACGGCATCCACTCGCTCACGACGAAGGTGACCGATGCCGCGGGGAACGTCAGTAGTGCCTCGACGGCGCTTGCAGTCACCATCGACACCGCGACAGCGACGCCGACCACCCCGGACATGATTGTCGATGGTGGGACGTCAAGCCCCGGCGACACGGCGGGCCGCTTCACCACTGACAACATCACGTACCGGAACCGGCCGACGTTCACCGGCACGGCCGAGGCAGGCAGCTGGGTCAAGCTCTACCGCGCCGGCACGACGCTGATCGGCAGCGGCCTCACGACCGGCACAAATGCCGACGGCGCGCCGCCGACGAACACCACCGGCACGTGGAGCATCCAGGTGTCGGAAGCCGGCACGCTCCCGGACGGCACCCACGCCATCACGGCCATCGCCACCGACGCCGCGGGGAACGTCAGCGCCACCTCCAGTGCGTTGACGGTGACCATCGACACCACCCCACCGGCTGCACCGACGCAGGTGCGTTTGGCCCCGGCGTACGACACCGGCACGATCGGTGATGGCTACACCTTCTTGCTGACCTATGCCATCACCGGTATGGCCGAACCGGACACGGACATCACGCTCTACGCTGGCGGTGCGGTTGCAGGCACGACGACGAGTACATCGACCGGGTCGTTCTCGATCCTGCGGACGAGCATCATCGGCTCGTACGTCCTGAGCGCGACGGCAACGGACGCTGCCGGCAACACGAGCCTGTCGTCGGCGCGCGTCAACCTCAACCTCATCCCGTCGCCGACGGTTACCAAGACGGCGACACCGACGCGCACCATGACGCCGACGGCAACCTTGCCGCCCAACGTCACCCGGACATCCACGCCAAGCTTCACGCCCACGCGGACGGCGACGCCGGTGAGGACCGCGACCACTGCCCCGTCGAGTACGTCGCAGCGGACCGCAACGCTGTCGCCGACATTCACGCTGACACGGACAGTGACGACGACCCGGACGGTAACGACCACGCGGACGATCACGCCGACACGGACGGTGACTGTCGTGCCGTCGTACACGGCCGTGAAGTCATCAACGCCGACGCGGACGGTGACCATCACCCGTACAGTCACGCCAACCCGGACGGCAAGTCCCGTGCCTTCGCGCACGCCGACGCGGACGTTGACGCCGACACGGACGCGAACGCCGACGCGAACGCCGACGCCATAGTGCGGAGTTCCACTTCTGGTGCAGTGCGGGTTGGTGCCCGGGATCGCAAGGTCCCGGGCACCTTCGCGTTGCCGACCAGTCCGAGCGTTCCGGGACGCGTCGAAACGTGACGTGTCAGGCGTGTGCGGGGACGGCGATCCGGCCCTCGCGGATGGCCGTGACGAGGTGCTCGATCATCCGCGCGGTGGCACCCCAGATTCGGTGGCCTTTCCACGGGTAGTACCTGATGGTGCGCCGACGCTGCTCGGGGGGCGCGTCCGGTGCCGGTGCCGTCCACGGTTCGCCAGGCAGCGGCAGGTCCCAGTCCTCAACGAGCGGCAAGCGGTCATCCATGAGCGCGGCGAGCGGCACCTCAAGGATCTCGGCAACCTCGTCGGGCTGCGCGACCATGTCGGGGCGCCGATCGAGGATGCCCACAAAGGTGCTGATGGCGTAGTTCGTGACGATGGTCTCGACGACCGGTAGCGGCGCGAGGACGGTGACATCGGTGGGGACGATGCCAACCTCCTCGTGGGCCTCGCGGAGGGCCGTGGCCCGGAGGTCCGCGTCTTCGGGTTCCGGGCGCCCGCCGGGGAAGGCGTGTTGGCCGGCATGGCGTCCACGTGTGGTACGCCGGATGATCACGACGTGCGGGCCGTCGGGCGTCGGGTAGATGGGGATGAGGACGGCGGCGGGTCGCCTGCCGGGAGGCGCGGGAGAGTCCGGCCCGGGTAGCCGCGGGGGTTCCATCACCGGCATGGATGGCGATTGTAGGGCGGCACGCATGACCCGGTCGGTGCCGGGTACCTGCAAGGCGTAGCGGTCATGCAGTTGGCGCTGATGATGCCCGCCCCGGGTTGGGGACCGTGCCACCGGAGTTGGTGGGCGCGCGGTGGGTGGCAGTTGTCGACGAGGGGCGGCTTGGCGTCCCGTGGACGTGCACCCGGTTCACGGACGGTTGAGGCTTCACGGAGCGGACACTGACGATGCACGTCGCACCCCGACGTCAATGGAGACCCCCGCACCCCCGACGACACTCCCGCAGGCGGGGGTGCCAAGTTTGCTACTCCCATTCGACGGTGGCGGGCGGCTTTGAGGTCACGTCGTAGACGACGCGGTTCACTTGCGGCACCTCGTTCGCGATGCGCGTGGCGACGCGGGCAAGCAGGTCGTACGGCAATCGCGCCCAGTCGGCGGTCATGTAGTCGTCGGTCGTGATCGCGCGCAAGGCGACGACGTGGCCGTAGGTGCGGTAGTCGCCCTGAACCCCCGTACTGCGCGAGTCGGTCAGGACGGCGAAGACCTGCCCGAGGCCTCGGTACAGGCCTGCCGCCTTGACCTCGTGCACGAAGATTGCGTCGGCCTCGCGCAAGACGGCGGCGCGGGCAGGGGTGACCTCGCCAAGGATGCGCACCGCAAGGCCTGGCCCGGGGAACGGGTCGCGCCAGACAATGTCGTCGGGCAGGCCGAGGGCGGACCCAACGGCACGCACCTCGTCCTTGAAGAGGTAGCGCAACGGTTCGACGAGGCGGAATGCAAGATCGGCCGGTAGGCCACCCACGTTGTGATGGGTTTTGATCTTGGCGGCGGACTTCGTCTCTGGCGTCGCACTCTCGATGACGTCTGGGTAAAGGGTGCCTTGCGCGAGGAACTCGAAGGGCCCGTCGTGCGCGGCGATGGCGCGGGCCTCCCGTTCAAATGTGCGCACGAAGCGTTCGCCGATGACCATGCGCTTCGCCTCGGGGTCGGTGATGCCCGCGAGGTGCCCGAGGAAGTCGGCGGCGGCGTCGACCGCGACGAGGTGGACGCCCAGGTGTTCGCCAAGCGAGGCGACGACGGTGCGGGCCTCGTCCTTGCGCAACAGGCCGTTGTCGACGAAGACCGCCGTGAGTTGGTCGCCGATGGCGCGGTGCAACAGGGCGGCGGCGACGGTGCTGTCGACCCCGCCGGAGACACCGCACAACACACGGCCGGTGCCGACCTGCGTGCGGATCGTCTCGATGGCCTCATCGATGAAGCTGCCGGCGGTCCACGTGGGGGCACACCCGGCGATGCCCGTGACGACGTTGCGGATCAGGTCGAGGCCTTGCGGGGTGTGCGCGACCTCCGGATGGAACTGCAGGCCGATGACGGGGGCGCTTCCGGTGGGAGTGGTGCCGGCCATCGCGGCGATGGGGCAGGTGCCGGTACTGGCGATGGCACGGAATCCGGGAGGCATGGCGACGACTTGGTCGCCGTGGCTCATCCACGCGACGGGGGCCTCCGGGAGGCCAACGAAAGCGGGATGGGCAGGTTCGTCGATGGTGACGG
>CAILQO010000475.1 GCA_903836285.1 uncultured Chloroflexota bacterium | reverse complement strand
GTCGCACCGGTCGACCCGTACCTCGAGATCGCAGAAGTTCATCGCCGGGTCATCGCCGCCGGCGGTCCGGCGCTGCTCTTCCGCCATCCATCTGGCAGCGATTTCCCGGTGGTAACGAACCTCTTCGGCACGGCGCGACGAGTGGAGCTGGCGTTCGGGCGACGCCCTGTCGAGTTCGTTCGAACGGTCGCGCGCGCAGCCATGGAGCTGTTGCCGCCAGTGCCGTCGAAACTGTGGGAGTTTCGCGGCCTCGCCGGCGCCGGCGTACGGGTCGGCCTCCGAAACCATGCGGAAGGGCCGGTCATGGAATGCCTGACGACGGCGCCGGACCTGACCCGCTTGCCGGCGCTGACCTCCTCGCCGGACGACGGTGGACCGTTTCTCACCTTGCCGCTGGTCTACACCGAGCACCCCGGCCCGGACGGACACGGTCACAACTTGGGCATGTACCGCATGCAGGTGCACGACCGGACGACAACGGGGATGCACTGGCAGCTCGGGAAAGGCGGCGGTTTCCACCACGCCGCGGCCGAGCGTGACGGTCGCGATCTGCCGGTGACAGCCTTTCTTGGCGGTCCGCCCGCCATGATCCTCGCGGCGGTCGCCCCGTTGCCGGAGAACTTGCCGGAGCTGTTGCTCGCCTCGCTGCTCCAAGGCGAGCGCCTTGCACGTTCGCCAATGCCAGGAGGTGGCCACCCCCTGATCTCAGAGGCGGAGTTTGCCCTCGCCGGTCGCGTCCCTGCGGGGGAGCGACGCATGGAGGGCCCGTTCGGCGACCACTACGGCTACTACTCGCTCGCGCACAACTTCCCAGTCTTTCACATCGACCGGCTCTTTCACCGACGCGACGCAATCTATCCGGCGACCGTGGTCGCCCAACCTCGGCAGGAGGACTTCTTCATCGGGGACTACCTGCAGGAGCTCCTGTCGCCACTCTTCCCGCTGGTGATGCCGACGGTGCGTGACCTCTGGACCTACGGCGAGACGGGCTTCCATGCCCTCGCAGCGGCGGTCGTCAAGGAGCGATATGCCCGGGAGGCACTTGTCTCGGCATTCCGGATCCTCGGCGAGGGGCAGCTGTCGTTGACGAAGTTCCTCCTCGTCACCGACACCCCGCGCGACCTGAAGGACTTCCGCGGGACGCTCTCGCACGTCCTGGCTCGGGCCGATTTCGCGCGCGACCTGTTCGTGTTCGACCAGACGGCAATGGACACCCTCGACTACACCGGCGCGGCGCTGAACCGGGGCAGCAAGGGTGTCCTCATGGGGACCGGGCCGGCGATACGCGACCTCCCAGTGTCATTCACGTTGCCGGAGGGGATGACGTTGCCGGCCGGCGCCGGAGCGGTCGCGCCGTTCTGCCCGGGATGCCTGGTCGTCGAGGCGCCGCCATTCGAGGCAGAACCGGGCGCCGCGGCTAGGTTGGTGTCGGCCGAGGCGTTCGCTGCATGGCCACTGGTCGTGGTGGCGGACGACGCCTCAATCGCCGGCGACGTCACACGCTTTCTGTGGGCGACCTTCACGCGATTCGCGCCCGGCGGAGACCTCCATCCAGCACGAACTCGGGTCGGTCGTCATCACCTTGCGTATGAGCCGCCAATCGCCATCGATGCGCGCATGAAGCCGTGGTACCCGAAGGAGGTGCGCCCACTGCGGTCGACCGCCGAAGGCGTCGATGCACGGTGGCGCGAACTCTTCCCGGCAGGGATGGCGCAAGACCCTCGCCCATGCGGCGAGCCGGAGGACGATTCAAGCCGAACGCCCATGGTGCGAGCGGGCTTCCCGGGTGCGTGAGGCGCTTTCCGGACCCGCAACGTGTGAGCGGCTACGGGCCCGAAATCGTAGTTGGGGGGCGCTACCCAGGCGCAATGAGGTCGAACACCAACACCTCGGCCTCATCTTCACCCGTCGGTGAGAGCGAGATTGACGTTTGCCCGGTCACGGCGGCGCTGTCACCCGGACCGAAGGGCGCGCCTTCAATCAGCACGGACCCCGTCGCCACGTGGACCCACGCCGCCCGACGTGGTGCCATCCTGTGGGTCACTGCGCCGTCACGTCCGGCATGAAGCAACGCCACGAAGACCCAAGCGTCCTGCCGTATCGGGAGGGCACCGTCAGTGCCGGCGACACCCTGCATCGGTTCGGGGACAAGAATTGGGCATAGCCGCCCCTGACGTAACGAGCGGTCGAAGTGCGCCTCGAGGTACCGTGGCGCGTGGCCAGGGCGGTC
>CAILQO010000474.1 GCA_903836285.1 uncultured Chloroflexota bacterium | reverse complement strand
GCGATGGTGCGAACCGGTGTCGGTGGTGACGTCGACCGCTTCGACCTCGGGCATGGCGGCCTTCATCTCCGCGACGGAGGCGAACGGGCGCACCTCGAGGCCGTATAGGTCGAGCGCCTCCTTGGCGTAGAAGCGCGCGGCCTCGATGTTGGTGTCGACGCATGCGACGAGCTGCATCGACTTCGCGGAGCTGTGATGCAGCGCGCCGAAGCCACGGAGGTGGCGCCGACCCATACCGCCGCACCCGACGGCGGCGTACTTAACGGGTGCGAACTCTGCCATATCTTCCGATCCCTTCTCGGTTCCCCTGTCCCCGCTGATGCGTCGTGCCGCAGCCGGGATGCGCCGCAGCGTAGCACCGGCCAGATTACGCGGGCGCCACTAGAATCGTGACTGATGCCCGACGAAGAGTCGCCGTGGCCAGACGGCATCCCGCCCCGCTTGCGGCGCAGTGCCCGGGTCCCGCGCCTCGGGACGCCGCCCGCGGAGACGTCGGCCACCTTCCAGGTGCTGCCGACCGTGCTCAGCCTGACCGTCGCGCTGGTCTTGCTGGTCTGGTATGCGACGCTGCAACGGCATGGGCGCGTCATTGCGGACCTTGATCGGCTGGGAGTGATCGTTGCCGGCGGCGCTGCACCGGCCGGACGATCGGTCGCGGAAGGTGCGTGCCTTGAGGTGCAGCGCGTCGAGGCAGAGGTCGCGCCAATCGTGGCGCTCATTGGCGGCGTCGGCGAGGTGGTGGGCGATCCTGTCTCGGCGCCCTTCGCGTGGTTCGATGTGCAGACCGGTGCCTCCCTCGCGCCATGGCTTGGCGCGGCTCGCGTTCGGGATGCTGCGACTCACCTGTGCGCCGGGGTGCGACTCGCGGCGCGCGCGGTAGCGTCCGGGGGCGTTGCGTTGCCCGTCGATGTTGCGGCGTCGCAGGCATCGTTCAATCGCGCGATCGAGTCCCTCGGGTCCGTGCCAGCGGGTGCCGTGACGGGGTTAGGGCGTGTCGGGGCGCACGTCGGGACCGTGCGCACGGCGATCGCGAAGCATCGCCTTGACGCGGCATCATTGGTTGCACTGGTGATTTCTGCCGGGCCAACCGAGGCTGGCGAAGGGCGCGGGGCAACGTACCTGCTAGTGGCGCGCGCGCACTTGCCGGACGGGTCGCCAGACGCGGTCGCCATCGCCCGCGTGACGGTGCGTGATGGGACCATCGTCGGGCATCACGTGAACACGGCTCTCGAGTGGGACTCGCGCGGTGGCACGACGCCGGCGCCACCCGGCTTGGCAGCGCAAGCCGGTGATCGCATATGGCACCTGGCGGACTATGACTGGTGGCTGGACTTCCGTAACGACGCCGCGCAGCTGCTGGGCCTGTGGCAGGCGGCAGGCGAGGATGCTGCAGTCATCGACGGCGTCCTGGCACTGGACATCACCGCGTTCGGTGAGGTCGGTGTCGCCAAGGTGGATAGCGCGGCGGTTGCCCATCGGTTGGATGGAGTGTTGCTGGATGCGGCTGCCTCCCGCGCCGCGACTGGGGCGCTGGTGTCGGCGCTTGAGCGGGCCGCGAACGAGGGCCTGGCGGTGGCGTGGATGCGCGAACCGGCGGTGCAGGCGGTGGTGGAGGCACGCGGGTGGGCGGGCGCGCCGGCGCTGCTACCGGCTGATCAAGTCGCGGTCGCACGTCGTGCGCTGCGTGGCCCTCGGTCGCACGTGGTTGAGGTCGTCGGGCCGCGTGAGGCCGGGGTGCGGGTCGAAGGGGCGACACAACGTGTGCGCCTTGTCGTGGCGGCGTCAGTCCCGGTCCGGTCGGTCCACGGTGCGGACGGCCTGGTGGAGTCGACGCGTGAGGGCGACGTGATCGTGCTTGACGTGCCGGTTGGTCGGGGCGGGGGCACCGTCGTCGTTCCCGTTGGCTAGTTCGGGT
>CAILQO010000473.1 GCA_903836285.1 uncultured Chloroflexota bacterium | reverse complement strand
GTGTCCGATGGTTCACGCTGGAAGGGACCGGGCGTTGCCGAGACGAGGCCTCGGCTACGGGAACCGGCGCCAAGGCCGAACCGGGGCAATACCGGTGCGCCGCAGGGCCGGCAGGGGGAGCCGGGTCCGCGGCGCGATGGTGCGCAAGGGGGAATTCGCATGCCCGCCGCACGCGGCGCCGCCGGCGATGTGCCGTGGCGCCGCGCCGGGACACGCGCGAGGGAAGCCGGTTACTTCGTGACGCCGAGCGTCGCCTTGTAGACGGCGAGCTGCTTGTCGCGCCCGAGCTCCTCGGTCTTCTCTTCCCACTTGTCGTAGATCATCTGCATGGCCTCGTCCCGACCAAGCTCACCCGCCATGTACTGGGCCACGATCGTGTCCAGCACCACCTGCTGGTAGTACTGGTTGTTCGGCACGCGCAGGTCGAGCATCATGTTCGGGCTGTTGAGGCTGCTCTTGATGGCGCCGAGGTACAGGTCAGCGGCCTGCTTCGACATGCCGGCCTCGGACCACACGTCCATGTTCGAGAAATGGCTGGTGCGGTACGGGTTGAAGCCGGTCAGGCCGATCGTCACGTCCTTGCCCGACTGCGCCGGGGCGCTGACATAGGCGAGGTACGCGGCGGCGGCTGCCTTCTTCTTGGCGCTTGAGCCGGAGCTGACCGCACCCGACCATCCACCGAACGCCGCGAACGGCGCGTGGTTGATGCCCGCCTCGTCGGCGTACGGGCAGGTCATCTTGTCGCAGGCGACGAGCTTGCCACTCTTGCGATCAAGGACCTTGTTGCTGCCCGGGAGGATCGAGGCGCCGACCTTGTCGATGACCTTGGAGGTCGCCTTGTCGATCGCAAGCGTCCCGATGTCACCCCAGTCCAAGCCAAGGCCGCACTGGCCGGCCGTGAAAAGGCCGCGCGTGTCCCCAACGTCAAGGTTCAACTCATCCGGCGGGCCGAACTTCGTCGATTCCTTATAGATGTCCAGCGCCTTGGCGAACGCCTCGTTGTTCACGAGGGGCTTGAAGCCATCCAGGTCGAAGAAACCGCCCTGCGACGTCCCTTGGCTCTGGATGTACGAGCCGGCGATCGAGGAGATGAACCAGTACGCCTGCGCCCCACGCTTCTTGGAGATGCAGGACCCGTAGACGGGCTTGCCTTCCTCGGTGGTGAGCTTGGCGTCCGAGATGGCCTTCGCCACCGCGTTGTAGTCGTCCCACGTGGCCGGCGCCTTCAGGTTCAACTTCGCCAGGATGTCACTGCGGTAGTACATCATGTGGAAGTCGCCGTCGAGCGGGACGGTGTACGTGGTGCCCTGGTACGTCGCCGAGAAATCGCGGAAGAACGCACCGACGTCCGACCACTCGACCTCCGGGTGCTCAGCCAGTGGCTTGTCGAGCGGCTCGAGGAAGCCACCCGCGGCGAAGTCGCCCATCCACTGCGGCGCGAACACGAAGATGTCGAACGCGTTGGTCCTCGTGTAGACGTCCGTCAGCATCTTCGAGTAGATCTCGTTGAAGGGGACGGTCACGACGTTGACCTTGGCGCCGTTCGCCTCGGCCCACTCCTTGCCCCGGCGGGCAAGCGGCTCCGCGATCTGCGGGCCGACGCCAGTCAGGACGTTCAATTCAACGCCGGCGTACGGGCCCGCCTGTGCCGCCGCCGGCATCGCTGCCGGCAGGATCGATGATGCTGCAATCGAGATGGCGACCGCGGCACGTGCAACGCGCTGCGCGACCTTCCCGATGCCCCGAGTTCCACGCATAGGAACCCAACTCACCGTGGCGGGATTGCCCGCCGTCGTTCCAGCCGGCGCGGGTGCGCCGGACACTCCCGTGTGCTCGGGTTCCGGTGCAGGAGGGATGCCCCCTGCATGTGCTCCCACCGGATACCCGTACGGACTGGGTGAATCATAGCGGTTACGTAACAGAACCTTGTGCCACCGTGCATCCTGTCCTCCCGCAGGACCGGTCACTACCCCGGTCCCGGTTACGGTGGGGTGTCGCCCCGGGTGCGCCGCCTCGACCTGCGCCCGCCGCGGGCTGGCCAACCCGGGCATACTGGGCGCACGATGTCCTCCCGCCCGGCCTCCCTTGGCGTCCGCGTTGCCTCCGCCTGGACACTCACGCGGCGCCCCGGCGGGACGGTTCACGAGGCCATCGCCCCCCTGCGCGACCGTGGCTTCCGCGCACTCTGGCTCTCGACCTTCGCCTGGAACTTCGCCCGGTGGATGGAGATGACCATCACGTCGTGGGCCGCCCTGCAGCTCACCGGGTCGCCGTGGCTTGTCGCCCTGATCGGCGTGGCACGAACGGTTGCGCTTCCAATCTCTGGCCCGGTCACCGGCGCCCTTTCGGATCGCCTCGACCGCCTCCAGATGATCCGGTCGTCCGGGTGGGTGAACGTCGCCGTCATGGCCGGCATCGCCGCGTCGCTGGTTGCCGGGGAGGGCGCCTACTGGCAGCTCTTTGTCGGCAGTCTCTGGCTCGGGGCGAGTTGGGGGATTGACTGGCCGGTGCGCCGGTCGTTGCTGGCGGACTTCGTCGGGCCGGACCGCGTCCTCCCGGCCATCGTCCTCGACAACGTGGCGTTCAACGTTGCGCGCGTGGTGGGGCCGCTCGTCGCAGGAAGTGCCCTTGCGGTGTGGGGTGCGCCGGGCGCCTTCGTGCTCCTGGCCTCCGCCTTCCTGGTTGCCTCGCTCAGCGTGCTTGCGGTCCCGGCGACCCCTGCCCGACCGGCCGCGCCCGGGCGCCCCTCGATCATGCGCGACCTGCGCCTCGGCTACGAGTACGTGCGCGCCGATCCCGTCGTCGCCGGCGTGATCCTCGTGTCGCTCTTCATGAACGTCCTCGTCTTCCCGTACCAAGGGATGCTGTCCGTCGTCGCCGACGACATCCTGCACGTCGGGCCGGTCGAGTTGGGCGCCCTCGGCGCCGCCACCGGCATCGGGGCCGCCGTCGGCGTCTTCCTGCAGCCGATGTTCCGCAGCACGCGGGCGCAGGGCCTCGCCTTCATCGTCGGTGCCCTCGCCGGCGCCGCGGGCCTGGTGGCGTTCAGCCTGTCGCGCGCCTACCCGCTCTCGCTGGCACTCCTCTTCTTTGTCGGCCTCGGCACGTCATCGTTCGGCACGATGCAGTCGAGCTTGGTGTTGTCGCGATCAAGCCCGCCAATGCGCGGGCGCGCCATGGGCATGGTCACCCTCGCCATCGGGAGTGCGCCCGTCGGCGCGCTGCTCCTCGGCGCCCTCGCGGACCGGTTCGGCGTGGCCGTCGCCATCGGCGGATCGTCGCTCGCCTGCGTCGTGATCGTCGGCGCCATCGCGGTGCGACTGGGCATGTTCGGCCGTAGCCTGATCGGCGCGCCGGATCGCCCGGGTGATCGGCTCGAGGCCACCGCGGTGCGGGCCGAGGCGGCGCACGATTCGGAAATCGCGGCGGAACCCATCACCTCGACCGGTGGCGCGCGGTAGCCCCCACGCGCCATCCGCCGCCCGTATGCGAGTGGTTAGGCGTGCGCGAGTGCCTGTTCCACGTCCGCCACGATGTCGCGGGCATCTTCGATCCCAATCGAGAGGCGGATCATCCCCTCACCGATCCCGATCGTGGCGCGCGCCTCCGGTGTCAGGCTCCGGTGCGAGGCGCTTGCCGGGTGCATCGCCAGCGAGTACACGTCGCCAAGCGTCGGTGCCGGAATGACCAGGCGCAGGCCATCCAGGAGGCGTCGCGCCTCGGGAATGCCACCGTCGCGGATGTCGAACGCCACGATCGCGCCGTAGCCACGGCCGCCAAACATGGATGTCGCCAAGGCGTGGTGCGGGTGGTCGGCAAGCCCCGGGTAATGGACGCGCGCGACCTTCGGGTGCGTCGCGAGCGCCGTCGCAACCGCCATCGCGTTACTGAAGTGGCGTGCCAGACGCAACTCGAGGGTGCGCAGGCCGCGCAGGCCCAACCATGCGTCGAACGGGCTAAGCGTTGCCCCGGTCAGGCGCGCCACCACCCGGAGGGCCGGCAACAAGTCGGCGCGCGCCGCCACGATCCCGGCGGTCACGTCGCCATGGCCCGCGAGGTACTTCGTGGCCGAGTGCACGACCATCTGCGCCCCCAATTCGGCCGGGCGGCACAGGTACGGCGTGGGGAAGGTGTTGTCCACGATGAAGATGGCCGAGACCGACCGCGCCGCCTCACCGATCGCCGCGAGGTCGGCCACGCGGACGAGCGGGTTCGACACCGTCTCGGCGTAGACCACCTTCGGGCGGACCCGGCCGATGAGTGCCTGCGTGGCCTCGATATCTTGGATATCGGCGAAGTGCGTGCGCACCCCTTGGTTTGCCAGAACGGTTCCGAGGAGGGTGTGCGAGGCGCCGTAGACGTCTTGGCTTGAGACGACGGAATCGCCCGCGCCGAGGCCAGCACCCAGCAACGCAGCGTGGATGGCCGCCATGCCGGAGCCGAAGGGGACGCCACCATCGAGACCTTCAAGGTCGGCGACGGCGGCGGCGAACTGGTCGGTGGTCGGCCCCGAGATGCGGGCGTAGCAGTACGCCTCGTCGGGGTACTCGAAGGCGTGGTCGAGGGCGTCGGCCGTCTCGAAATAAAAGGAGGTGGCCGGTTGGATGCCCGGGGCAACGGGCCGGCCACGGCCGTCGGGGCGGTCGGCGGTTGGGTCGAGCGGGCCGGTGTCGCGCCCGAGGTGCACCACGCGTGTCGCGAAGGCGCGCGTGCGGGAGGAAGCGTCGTTGGCGTTCATGGTCCCGAACCATACCGCCGCGTTGGCGACCTGCCGCGGATGGCGACAAGGTCCGCGGGCATCCTTGCCCGCCTTGGTCGGGGGAATGGTCACGGCGGCGGGGGAAAGCTCACGGCGGGTGGACTGATCTCCCCTCTCCCGCCGCAGCGGGGGAGGGGCAGGGGGAGG
>CAILQO010000472.1 GCA_903836285.1 uncultured Chloroflexota bacterium | reverse complement strand
GCGGCGCCTTACGGCGGCGCTCGCGCGGCCTACGAAGGGGTGCGCTGGTGCGCTCATCACATTTCTCCTTTCCATCGTTGTCGCCGCGGATGGATTCATGATGTAGCAGTTATCACAGAAACATCCACATTGTAGGTTTCCAAGAACTATGTACTAAACGTAGTTGCTTATCTTTTTGGAGCTGACAGAGCTGGCACGGTTTGCAAGCACCATCGGTCGCGTGCGATCCCGTGGCGCAGAAGCACAATGTTCACGCCGTTAACTTTGCCACCCGGGAGGGCAAGGTGTCAACATAGGGGCGTGGCAAGCTCACGCGATACCTACCACCACGGCGACCTTCGCAACGCCCTTGTTGCATCGGCAGCACGTCTCATTGAGGCCGGCGGGCCGGGCGCGTTCAGCCTGCGCGAAGCCGCGCGCAATGTCGGTGTCTCGGCAAACGCCGCGTACCGACACTTCGACGACAAGTCGGTCCTCATGGCCGCCGTCGCCGCGGATGGCTTCGCTCAGCTCGCGAAGCGCATGCGAAGGGCTATGGAGGGGGCGACCGCGGACCAAAGCGACCCTGTATCTGTCGCCCGGTTTAAGGCCGTCGGTCGCGCCTACGTCGAGTTCGCCTCCGACCATCCGCCAATCTTCCGCCTGATGTTTGGCGAGGGGATGGCGTCATGCGCGAAACCCAATGCTGAAACGATCGATGCGGATAGTCCGTGGGACCTGCTCGGCCTCACCCTTGACGCGTTGGTGATTGATGGGGTGCTTGATCCTGCGCGACGGCCTGGTGCAGAGTGGAAGGCGTGGGCCGCCGTGCATGGTCACGCGTCCCTCATGCTCGAAGGATTGCCCCAGCTCACCACTACCCCCGTCCGCCACGCGTCCTTGGAAGCCCTGCTGCAATTCGCGGTGGTCGGGATTTGTGGTGACCTGCGTACCGAGGCCGAGGTTCAACGGCCGTGCCCGACGAATGGTCCAGAGACGCCTGTCTGACCACCCATAGGACCCCCAAGCCTCCGAACGTACGCTCGTGGGCGACCCTACCCCGCCGTGTCGTCCACGATGGCATCAACCTCGATCTCAACGAGGTGCGCAGGATCGACTAGCCCTGCCACCTGCATCATGGTCGACGCCGGCCGGATCTCCCCGAACACCGAACCGTGCGCCCGCCCAACAGCATCGAAGTCTTCGATCCGCACCAGATACACCCGCGTCCGCACCACATCGGCCATCGAGGCGCCGACGCGTGCCAGTGCGCGCTCGATGATCTCCAGCACCGCGAGCGCCTGCCCGTGGGCATCGCCGGGGCAGAACACCGTCCCGTCGGGCGCCGTCGCCGTCGTCCCGGCGACAACCACGTGATGCCCGACCCGGACGGCCCGTGAGTACCCAACCGACGCCTCCCACGGCGCCCCCGACCCCACGCGCGCTCGTTCCGCCATCGTGATGTGCTCCCAGCCGCACCAGATCACCGGCTACCGGCCGCTGCTACGCTTCCGCAGTGACGCCACGCCACCCGTTCGACCTGCGCCTGATCGTCCTCGACGCCGACGGCACCCTACTCACCTCCGACGAACAGGTCACCGCACGAACCAGAGACGCCCTCGCGGAAGCCCAAGCCCGCGGCGTCGCCATCGCCATCGCGACCGGTCGGCGGCGATCGCGCACGATCGGCATCCTCGAGATGCTCGCGCTGCCTGGCACATACCTCGTGGCGAGCCAAGGGACCGCGGTCTGGCACGACCCCCTCGG
>CAILQO010000471.1 GCA_903836285.1 uncultured Chloroflexota bacterium | reverse complement strand
CATGACGTCACCCGCCTCATCAGCGGGGCCAATCGCATCAACCCCATGCGGGATCAAGGCGAAGAGCTCATACACCTCCTCGATACTGGTGCCTTGGTGGGGGTCTCGTGCGTGGATCCGACAGCTCTCTTCTACCGGCCGCACGAACTCAGGGTTCGCTGCGGCGGTCTCCGCTTCAAGGTCATCGTCGTCAGGTACCGGAATGGTCGTTCCTGAGTCGATGAACGTCAATGCCGATGTCAAGCCGTAGATGGGTGCAGAACGACCGACGACGGCTCTGTCACCATCACCGATCCTTCGTACCCATACCGTTTGCCGATCCTCGTCAACGTCGTAGTACGCCCGAAACGGCTGGACCCGCACTTCCCACGTCGCCAAGCCGCCGACTTATAGCGGCTTCCGGTTTGTCTCAGATTTCTGGGGTTCATACCGTAAGCGCGTTGATATTGCGTCAAGAATACGCTGACGTGTGAACGCCTCGACCTTGGCAAGCGCTGCAACAGCAGCGGAATCGAACTGAATTCGGTAAGCCACTGGCTCAAGTCATGGTACTTCTGATCTCGGCTTAGTGCGGCCGGTGAAGCAACCCCAGCGATTCCGGGGCGCTTCTTCCTGCCTCGCGAGTACGCAACGACTCCATCAAGCGGGTGTAGAAGCGCAGGTTGTGGAGGGTGGCGAGCCGCCACGCGACCGTCTCGCCGACCTTGAACAGGTGGCGAAGGTACGCGCGGGAATGACGGGCGCACGCCGGGCAGTCGCAGGTCTCATCGACCGGCCGGAAGTCGTTCGCATGCACTTGGTCGAGGAGGTAGTGCGCCTCGTAGAAGTCGTCACCGGGTCGGGGGCGCCGCGCGGGGAAGCCATCGCGCCACGCGTACAACCGGCCGCGCCTTGCGTCGCGCGTGGGCAGGGTGCAGTCGAAGATCGTGTACCCGAGTGCGTGGGCGCGCACAACATGGTCTGGGCGGCCGACACCAAGGGCGTGCAACGGCGTACCGGGTGGGAGGGCCTCCGCGACGGCACCAAGCATGTCCGCACGCAAGCTACCGTCAGGTGTGAGGGGCCATCCGCCGTAGCCGAAACCGTCGAAGCCGATGGCGACAAGTGCTTGCGCGCACTCACGGCGAAGCGCCTCCGAACCGCCGCCCTGCACGACTCCGAACAGGTACGGGCGGGTCCCGTCGCGTGTTGCGGTGCCGTCGGATGCCGCATCCCGGCGGGCCGCACGCTTGGTCGTTGACCGCACTTGGGCATCAAAGGTGGCGCGACCCTTGGCTGCCCATCGGACTGTTCGTTCGACCGCCCGTGCCTGTTCGGTGGCGTCGACCTCGGCGTCGGTGCAGTCGTCCAAGCAATACAGGATGTCGCTGCCCAACTGCAGTTGCGAGAGGATCACTTTCTCGGGACTGAGGATCACTTTTTCGCCGGTTGAAGCCTCCTTAAAAATCACCTCATTCGGGCGGATCGTGCCGGCAGTTGGATCCTGCCGAATCAGTGAGTAGACCTGAAAGCCACCGGAGTCGCTGACTACCGGGTGATCCCAGTCCATGAAGCGATGGATGCCACCAGCCGACTTGACGAGGCGGGTGCCGGGCGCGCGCATCAAGTGGAAGGCGTTGACGACGACGCCTTCGATGCCGATGGCACGCAAGTCCCGCGAGTCGACGGCGCGCACGGTGGCGCGTGTGGCGTCGGGGAGGAAGCAGGGCAGGGGCAGGTCGCCGTGGCGGGTGCGCAGGACCGTCGGCGCGGCGTCGGCGCGAGTCGTCGTCACGCTAGTCAGGGTCTGACGGTGCGCCGTCGGTACGGTCGAGGATGAAGGCAAGTTCGCCCGGCAAGGTGACCTCGGTGGCGACATACGGAAGGCCCTCGATTAGCGCCTCGAATGTGCGCCGGTAGGTGGCGCGCATGCCCTTCTGTGCGCCACCGAGCGACTGAACAGGCCATGTGATGATCGCCCGACGGACGTCGAGGGCCTCGAGCACGCGCCGGGCGTTGCCGGGCTGCACTTGGTCGAGGCACGGCACTGCCTTCATGAGGATGGCAAGGTCGGCGGTGCCGCGCACGGGGTCACCACCGACGTCCTGCACCGTAGCGGCCCCGGCCTGTCCCCACGCCTCGAGGAAGGCGCCGACAATGCCGATGAGGCGCGAGTCGACGTCGTACGCGTCGTACTTGCACGTGCGCGGCAGCCCAAGCCATGGCAGCAGGAGCGGGTTGAGTCCGCACGCGAGATCGATGATCCGTCGTGGGGGGGCAGCGGCATCGGGCATGATGGCGCGCCGCAACGCCGGCACCACGATGTCGATATCCGGCAGGCGTTCGGCGGTCGAGGCGTGGCCGTACATGAGGGAGATGGAGAGGGTGCGCAGGGCGTCGTCGTCGCCGGTGGCGGCGCGGATTGCCTCAATGGCGTCGCGTGGCGCGTGGAGAGACGGGGCGTAGGCGTTCGAGACCTGATGGAGGCGCTTTTTTACGCGATCAACGGCGTCGGCATGGCGTGGCGCCTTGGGGGCCTCGATGTTGGTGACGCGGGCGACAAGTTCGGGCGAAAGGTGACGGAAGTGGCGCGCAGCCAAGACGGCTTCCACGACCTGGGCGTGCGTCGCCGGCATCGTGAACGGCACGCCGGGGGCGGGCAAGGATGCCTGCGGACCGTGCGCCGAGGGCGACGGTGCTCCCCCGGAGGCGGCGAGCGAAGATCCCCGCGGAGCATGAGTCGTGGTGGCCAGGGTTCCCAGCGACGGAACCGGTGAGGATGCCCGCGGACCTTTGGGCGCCTTGGCGGGGGGCGCTTTCGGGATGCGCAAGCGAACACGGGGAGGCTTCAGGAGGGGGTACCGCCTTGGTCGAACCAAGCACCGATGCGCCGGTACTTGGCGTAGCGGGCGGCGACGAGGTCGGCGGCTGGCACTGCGACAAGCTGGTCAAGCTCGTCGCTGAGGGCCGTGCGCAGGTTGGTGATCATGCCGGACGGATCGCCGTGCGCGCCGCCGACCGGTTCCGGCACGATGCGATCGATAAGTTTTAGTCGCAACAGGTCGGGCGCTGTGAGTTTCAGGGCATCGGCAGCCTGTGGGGCGTGCTTTGAATCCTTCCACACGATGCTGGCCGCGGCCTCGGGTGAGGCGACGGAGAAGATCGCGTGTTCGAGCATGAGGAAACGGTCGCCAACCCCGATCGCAAGCGCACCACCGCTGTTGCCTTCGCCGACCACGACGCAGACGATTGGGACGGGCAACGTCGCAAGGGTTGCCAGGTTGGCGGCCAACGCCCACCCTTGGCCCCGTTCCTCATCAGCAAGGCCGGGCGAGGCGCCGGGAGTATCCATCATGGTGACGACCGGCAGGCCAAACTTTGCCGCCATCTGGAACAGGCGGTGGGCCTTCCGGTAGCCCTCCGGGTGAGGCGACCCGAAGTTGCGTTCAAGGCGTTCGCGTGTCTCCCGCCCACGCTGCTGCCCGACGATCATCACGGCGCGCCCGTTGATGCGGGCAGGGCCGCCGATGATCGCGCGGTCGTCACCGAAGGCGCGGTCCCCGTGGAACTCCACGAATTCCGTGCACATGCCGATCGCGTAGTCAAGCGTCTGCGGGCGATGGGGGTGGCGCGCGACCTGCACCGTCTGCCACGGCGTCAGCGACCGGTAGATCGCCTGCGTACGCGCGGCGAGGTCGGCCTTCAGGCTTGCACGCTGCCGTTCGAGATCGGACGTCGGTTCGGTGGCGTACGCACGTTCGACTTCGTCGAGGCGCGTACGCAGGTCGCCCACCGGCTTCTCGAAGTCGAGCAAGACGGTCATCGGAACCCTTGCAACGCCGGCACCGGTTGCATCGTCGTTGCGCCATTCGTGGCGGCGGTGAGATGGTCGCGCGCGGCAGCGGAGGCCTGCAACGCGGTCCCGCCCATGAGCAGGCGGATGACCCGCGCGATGGCCGCCTTCTGGTCGCGCCGGGCGATCACGAGGTCGACCATGCCGTGGGTCAGCTGAAACTCGGCCGTCTGGGCGCCCGGGGGCAACTTCTCGCCGGTGGTCTGCTCGATGATGCGCGGCCCCGCGAAGCCGATGACGGCGCCGGGTTCGGCGATGATGCAGTCGCCGAGGGTGGCAAAGCTTGCCGTGACACCACCAAGTGTCGGGTCGGTCAGGACGGAGACAAAGGGGACGCGCGCGGCTGCGAGTGCCTGCGCGGCGGCGGCAAGCTTCGCCATCTGCAGGAGGGCGACAACTCCTTCCTGCTGGCGAGCGCCGCCTGACGCGGAGACGACGATGACGGCGCGACGTTCGGCCACGCCCAGTTCAAAGGCGCGGGCAACCTTTTCGCCGACCACTGCGCCAAGCGTGCCGGCGAAGTAGCCCATGTCGAGGACGGCCAAGGCGACTGGGATGCCGTCGACGGAGCCGCGCCCGTAGGCGGCGGCCTCGTTCTGGCCGGAATCACGCGATTCCGTGGCGAGCTTCTCGGCGTAACTTTGCCTGCCGGGTGGGGCGAAGCCGAGCGGGTCGGTGGCGCGGAGGCTGCCATCGAGCTCTTGCCAGGAACCTCCGTCAAGAAGGAGGGCGACCCGGTCAGCGACGGTCAGGCGGGCGTGGAAGCCACACTTGGCGCAGACGCGATGCGCAGCCTCCCACTCGCGGGCGTAGAGCATCTCGCGGCAGCGACCGCAGCGTACCCAGAGTTCGGGTGCCGCCTCCTGTGCCGCCTCACCCGAAACGAGGGGCAGCGCCCGGCGGAAGAGGTTCCTCATAGGGAGCTTCCAGTATATCGGTGTATCAGGGGCTCGACATCACGAGTGGGGCGCCTGCCATGTCCAGAACGCGACCCCGGCACTTCCGGCATGGCAATGGCGCGCTATCCATTGATCTGGGATGCACCATTCCCGGTCGCAATGTGGTAGCGTCGCGATATGGCCAGCGCCGCGCCTCCAACCATCGTTGGCCTTGGCGCGCGCGAGTCCAACCTTGAGCGCCTCCGTCGTGAGCGATTCGACCTTGTTGTGGTCGGCGGTGGCATCACCGGGGCGGGCGTGGCTTGGGATGCCGCCTCCCGCGGGTTGCGCGTGGCGGTCGTTGAGAAGCAGGACGTCGCCTCGGGTACCAGTTCGCGGTCCACCAAGCTGCTGCATGGCGGCTTGCGGTACCTCCAACAGGCTGACGTCATTCTCGTGCGCGAGGCACTCCACGAACGTGGTGTGATCGGGCGACTGGCCCCACATCTTGTCGAGCTGACGCCGTTCCTGTTCCCGATTTATGGTGGGTGGCGCGAACGCGCGAAGCTTGCGGCCGGGCTGTCGCTGTACGACGCCCTTGCCGTTGGGTCAGGCGCACCGCGTCACCGTTGGCTCGGCCCGGATGCAACGCGCACGATGGCGCCGGGCCTTGCTGAGGTTGGCCTCGACGGTGCGTTCGTCTACCGCGATGCGCAGACCGACGACGCCCGCATGGTGGTCGAGGTCCTTGCAGGCGCCGTGAAGCATGGTGCGGCGGTCGCGAACCGGGTTGCCATGCACGAGGTGGTGCGACGCAACGGTGCCGTGGTCGGCGCAGGCGTTGAGGACCTCGTGACCGGTGACACCTTCCAAATCGAGGCGGCAGTCGTGGTGGCGGCGGCGGGCGTGTGGCTCGAGGACATTGTTGCCCCGCGGCCGGGCCACCCGCGCGTGCTTCCCGCCAAGGGCGTGCACCTCTTCGTTCCGATGGACGGCTTCCCGCCCGACGCCGCGGTATACACCTCGACGACTAGGGACGGTCGTCTTTTCTTCATCGTGCCGTGGCTCGGCGTGGCGATGATCGGGACGACCGATTCGCCGTACGCCGGTGACCTGGCGGCGCCAGTGACCCTTCCGGAGGAGATGGATTACCTCCTGGACGCGGCGAACCGGGCGTTCCCAACGGTGCACTTGGGGCGCGAGGATGTCCTGGCAACCCAGGCCGGCTTGCGTCCCCTTGTTTCAATGGCGGCGAGCGACGGGCGCCCAACGCGCACCTTGTCTCGCGAGGACCGGGTGTGGGAACCCGAACCCGGCGTGGTGGCAATCGCCGGAGGAAAGCTCACGACCTTCCGCCACATGGGGCAGCGGGTCGTTGATACCGTGGCGCGCCGCCTGACCGGGCCGCGTGGGGCGAGCAAGGCGGTGACCGCGACCGACCCGCTTGGCGGGTTCACCCGGCCAATGGGCGCGACCGAGTTCGAGGCTTGGCGCGACGGCGCCCTCGCCGGGGTCACTGGCGATGCCCGCACCTTCCGTGGCGCGGCGATTGCCCGTTACGGTGCACGCTTCCCGATTCTCGAGGAGATGGTCTCGCGAGACGCGTCGCTGGCGGCCCCCCTGTTTCCCCGTGATCCCACGGTCGGGTCGACGCGGGCCGAGGCGCTCTACGCCATCCGCCACGAACAGGCCGGGTCGGTCGGCGATGTGCTTGCGCGGCGCTTGCGCGTTGCCTTGCTGACGCGTGACCAAGGGCGGGCGGCCGTTCAGGATGTCGCGGCGCTCCTGGCCCAGGAACTTGGATGGTCGGCGGCGCGCCGCGAAGCCGCGATCGCCGAGTACGACCTGGAAGTCGGGCAATATGCCGTGCCGGGCAACGCGGCGGTCGTGCCCGACCTTGCGACTGATGCCCGGCGTACCCTCGTCGGCACCCCGGCCTGACCGCCGGGGCGGGGTTAACGACCCCCATGGCCCCCATTGCCCGGCGGCGAGGGGATGACGATTCGCGGGAGGGCTAGATGTCGGAGGCCGGGGCTACGCGGCGCCATGTCGCGGCGATCGACCAAGGAACGACGAGTACGCGGTGCATCGTGTTCGACCGGTCCGGCTATCCGGTGGCGGTTGCGCAGGAGGAGCACGCACAACACTTCCCCCAACCCGGTTGGGTTGAGCATGACGCCGCTGAGATCTGGATGCGCACGCAACAGGTCGTGGCGCAGGCACTTGACCGTGGGGGGCTCGTCCCCGGCGACCTTGTGGCCATCGGTGTGACGAACCAGCGTGAGACGACCGTCCTGTGGGATCGCAAGACCGGGCAGCCTGTGGCACCGGCCATCGTCTGGCAGGACGTGCGGACGGCGGGGATTTGCGACGAACTGGCGCGGGATGGTGGCCAAGACCGGTTCCGTGACCGTACGGGCTTGCCGCTCGCGACCTACTTCTCTGGCCCGAAACTACGGTGGTTGCTCGACCACGTGCGAGACGCCCGAGATCGCGCGGCGCAGGGTGACCTGCTTGCCGGAACCATTGATGCGTGGCTGATCTGGAACCTCACGGGTGGCCCGTCTGGCGGTGTCCACGTAACCGATGTGACAAACGCCGGCCGCACGATGCTCATGAACCTCCACACCCTCGAATGGGACCCGGTACTCCTCGACGTGATTGGTGTGCCGGCGACGATTCTGCCGACCATCCGGTCGTCGAGCGAGGTGTACGGCGTCGCGCGGGGCATGTTGGACGGCGTGCCGGTGGCCGGGGCGCTTGGTGACCAGCACGCGGCGTTGATGGGCCAAGCGTGTTTCGCGCCGGGTGAGGCGAAGAACACGTACGGCACCGGCTGCTTTCTGTTGATGAACACCGGGACGGCGCCGGTCGCCTCCAAGCACGGGTTGCTGACGACGCTTGGCTACAAGCTGGGCGACGCCCCGGCAGCGTACGCCCTCGAGGGTTCGATTGCGATTGCCGGGGCGCTGGTGCAGTGGTTGCGCGACAACCTCGGGGTGATCGAGCGTGCCCCGGACATCGAACCACTGGCGCGGTCGGTGCCGGACAATGGGGGCGCGTACGTCGTGCCGGCGTTCTCCGGGCTGTTTGCGCCGTACTGGCGGTCGGACGCGCGTGGCGTCATCGCCGGGCTGACCCGCTACGTCACGAAGGCGCACCTCGCGCGCGCGACCCTTGAGGCGACGGCGTATCAGGTGCGTGAAGTCATCGACGCAATGGCGGCCGACAGCGGCGTGCCGTTGGCGTCGCTCCGGGTGGACGGCGGGATGGTCGTGAATGAGTTGCTGATGCAGTT
>CAILQO010000470.1 GCA_903836285.1 uncultured Chloroflexota bacterium | reverse complement strand
GTCAATGGCCGCCGGATAGGGGTGCCTCGGGGCCAGGCGGTCTCGTGCCGAAACGACGACGATGCCAAGTTCGCGGGCCGTCTCCGCGCAGAACTGATCGTCGATCGCGGGGTGGCCGATGATCAGGCCCCCGCCATGGACCCACAACAAGGCACCACGGGACCGTCGCTGCTGTGGGGTGAACAAGCGCACGCTGTGGGCGGCGCCGTCGCGACGTTCGAACTGGACCCCTGATAGCGACCGGTGGGGTAGGAGGCCGAGGATTCCGTTTGCCACGAATCGGAGGAGCGAGGACTCGATCGGCATGCGGTACTTCGGAACCCACGGACGCAACTCGGGCGCAACTCGTTTCAGGTCCATAGGTGATCCTTGCCGTCGTCGCGAGCCCCGAGGCGATTGGTCGGGTGATACCGTCGGGTCAATCCACAGCCGGATGACTGGTGCGTGTCAAGGGACAGCGGGCTGATCTGACTGAGCCGTGTGGCTTGTGGCACCGCGGCAGCCGCCGTATCCTCGCGCCATTGCCATGACGACCACCACGGACACCTCACTCGCCGACCTTTCACCGATCGCGTTCTCAGCCGATCACTTCAATGGCGTCATCATCGACGCCGACAGGTTGCCGGACGAAGCCCACTTCGCTGCATCGCTCGGCGATGCCCTTGACTTGTGGACCGGCGCAGGCAAGCGTCTCGTGTGGCTGAAGGTGCCGCTGGAGCGAAGCGGATTGGTACCGATCGCCGCGGCGCACGGGTTCATTTTCCACCACGCCAATGACCATGACGTGATGATGACTCGGCGCCTTGTGCCCGAGGCGTTCGTGCCGACGCACGCCACGCATTACGTTGGCGTTGGCGGGGTTGTGATCAACGACCGACGCGAGTTACTTGTGGTCTGCGAGCGACATCGAGCGACGAATCGCAAGTACTACAAGCTTCCCGGTGGCGCGCTGCAACCGGGTGAGCACCTCGTCGATGCCGTCTTGCGCGAGGTCCAGGAGGAGACGGGCATCGAGTGCCGCTTTGAGGCACTCGTTTGCTTCAGGCACTGGCACGGGTACCGCTACGGCAAGTCCGACATCTACTTCGTCTGCCGCCTCTCCCCCCTGAACCAAGAGGTGACCATGCAGGTTGAGGAGATTGAGGAATGCCTCTGGATGCCGATCGACGAGTACTTGTCGTCGGAACTGGTCAGTCCCTTCAACAAGCGAATCGTGCGTGCGGCGGAGCGGTCGCAAGGCGTGTCCCCGGAGTGGATTGAGGGGCACACGGACCCGGCGCGCTACGAGTTCTTCATGCCCGACGAGACGCACAGCGACGAACCCCTGGGGCCGACGCACGTCGCATAGGCACAAGGCCGTGGCCAATCGGGTGGCGGGTGAGGACGGCTATCACCTCGCCACGGCGCGCATCGGCGCCCCCCACGCCGCCCTTGGGGCTGCCTAGGCGGCGAGTGCGCGCGTGCCCGAGCCGGCGGCCGCCGGGTTGCGGACCCCTTGGTGGCAGGGGCGGCCGTGTCGGAGGTACGGCGCCTTAGCCTCGGGGCTCGTGCGGCGATGCTTGGGTGCACCGAGGTCGTCAGCGCACCGGAAAAGCTGCACCGCGCTATCCGCGACCGAGACGTGTCATGGCCTCGAGTGCCTGCACCGCTGCCCACCTAGGCAGGATGGTGGCCTCCACCGACGGCCGGTGGCGTGTCCCCGTCGCCTCGCG
>CAILQO010000469.1 GCA_903836285.1 uncultured Chloroflexota bacterium | reverse complement strand
GTCGAACAGTGGTTGAAAATGCTGTCGCTACGGTTGGAAGGGCTAACGATGGACGGGTGGGATCGTGATCTGACCTTGGAACGGCGGTACGACGTCTCTCCCCGGAACGTGTGGAACGCGTGGTCTACCGCCGATTCGGTCGCGCCGTGGTGGGGACCCCACGGATACTCGACGACCGTGCAGGTCCTGGAGGCGCGAACCGGGGGGCGCTTTCAATACGTGATGACTGCCGTAGCGCCTGAACAAATCCGCTTCGCTGACCGACATGGCCTGTCTCGTTCAACCACAGTCATCGGGCGTTTCGTCGACGTTGTGGCGCCTGCCTCTCTGACTATCGCGCAGCTGGTTGACTTCGTGCCGGGGGTGTGCGCGTACGAGGTTTCGGCATCGCTCGAAGTCATGCCTGTTCGAGCCAGCCAATCAAAGTCTCGCATCCGGCTGAAGATCGGCCGAATGCACGACGATCAGTGGACGGAACGGTCGCTTGATGGATGGCGCGCCCAGCTTCGGAGGCTTGCCGTGCATCTGCGGGACAGCCGTGGCTAGATCGGGAGCTCGGAGCCGACGTATTCGATCAGCCTAGGAATGGCAGGCAGTACCCACGATCGCGGACCAGAGCTCGAGATGAACGGTGCGGTGCGCTCGAGCAATGGATTGTCCGACACGCGCATTGCGAAATCCGCGACGGCTACCCTGGAGGTCCACAGACCAATGATCGCCTCGCGATGCCCAGCATAGTGCCCTGCTAGACCGTCCACGAGAAAGAAAGGTCTGATCAACGTCCAGTTCAATGCATTCGCCTCGAGCAATACCGCCTCGCGGTCGCGGTCGACAAAGTCGGCACGGTGCGCAAGGCGAAGCACAGAGGAGCTGTCGCGATTCCAGGGCGTGAGCCCGCGGTCGCTCGGCCAGTACATCCTGGTAATTGGGACGATAGCGTGTCGTAATGATTGGTGAGTTCCAAGCATGCGGACAACATTGGCACTCACGTGCTCGCAGATCGAAATGTACTGGGTTGAGAGCAGTGCGGGACGTCGACCGCTCGCTGAAAACACGACGCCGGAACCGTCCACCACCTTCGCCACCGCTTCCGAGCTGGTGGCGTCGCCGATGACAACCCGGATGTCTCCCCCGGGAAAGTCCTAGTGGGAGCGATCCCGGACTAGGACGGTGAACTCGTCGCCAGCAGCGACCGAGCGATGGAGCATCGCTGAACCGGTACCTCCGGTCGCCCCAAGTATCGCGACCGCTCGACCGCGATTCGTGACCTGCTTCCACAACGCACCACCACACCCGGCACAGATCGTTCGCGCGACGGCGTGTCGCTGCCTCCGAAGCCGGCAGTGCCCTGCGCGGGGCTGGGCTATCGGAGGAGGCCAATCCTCGAATGCAGCGCAGGCCGCTGGGCCGACATGAAGTCGCACGTGTTACACCGTCGCTGCGCGCGCAGTGTCTATCTGCTAATTCGGTTTCTGACCGAAACTTCACCCTCTGGAGTTGGGGTGCGCTAGCTCCATTCCAACCACAATCCACAGAGATGATCGCGCCGTTCAGTTGGGGTGGTTCGTCACAATCCGCGCCACTGGTCGACCACCGACCGTACGCTTTGGAGCGGTGGCCGAACGCATCCCCCATGACGACTGGGCGCAGTGGTATGACGCCATATATGAGGCGACGTATGGCGACGCGTACCGATGGCTGACTGATGAGACGTTGCGGGCCGTCCTTGAAAAGGCATGCCCGGGAGACGCGATTTTGGATATCGGCGCGGCAACTGGGAGGCTGTCGGTGCCACTCGCAGCCGCAGGGTATCGGGTCCACGCAGTCGACCGCTCGCCGTCGATGCTTCGTCAGCTCCTTGCCCGGGCGACAGAATCTCGGGTCGGTCAAAGGATCACGGTGCAGTGTGTGAATGCCAGTGAGCTGGACGGGGCACCGACCTTTGACCTGGCGCTGTGCGTCTTCACGGTCCTGCTCTACTTGCCGGACCGAGCAGCTCTGGCGGGCACCTTGGCTGCCATCGCGTCACGGCTGCGCGTCGGCGGGCGGTTGCTTCTCGACGTTCCCCGACGCGAGCTCTTCGTCGGCTATCGAGCCGAAACTGACCAGGTCGAGCGCCTAGTGCAAATCACTCCGGACCCATCCGATTCGGACGGACGACGGTTCTCATACCGCGATGACGCTTTCCTGAAGTCTCCATTCCTCGTCCGTGTGTCCGAGCACTTCGTCGCAACGTGGTGGCCGGAGCACGAAGTCTTAGAGGAAGCGACGGCGGCAGGTCTTGAGCTCGAGTCCGACGTGAGCCCGAGGTTCACGCGCGCGGCGTCGGCGCACTGGTGGCTCCGACGCCATCGCTGACCATTGGGCTAGTCAGGCGGCGCGGAGTGTACCGCGAGGCGGCGCAGCGCTGAGATGAGCGCCACGTCCTGTTGGGTGGATGCAAGGCGTGTCGAGTCCATCATGTCGACGAGCGACGCAAGGTCAAGAGGGAAGGTGTCGTCGGCTGGCGCGTCGAGCCACGTTGGGAGCTCAAGAAGCTCCTCCGGGTCGCCATCCCCGAGAATGGCCGCCACTGACGCCGAGATTATCGGCAACCCGTCGTCGTCGAACCGGTCGTCTGAAGCCCGTGCAACGAGCCTTCGCCCGATGGCTTGAAGGACAGCCGTGTGGTCTCCGAGGCGCTCAAGTCGCCGTCGGAGCAGCAGCAGCACGGACTCGATTGCCTCGCCTCGAGCGACGACTTCACCCGTCGAAGGGAGGCTGCGTGGCGAGAGCGCGGGCGAACCCATCGCAGAGGAGCGCCGGATCTCAATCGTGCCCCTCGGAGTGCGGGCAAGGTAGACAAGGTGGTGCACCGGGCCTCCCGTTCTGGCGTGCTTCTTCGCCCGTCCGACCGTATCACGAAGGCCTGCACTACAAGTGGGTGCGGTCCACTTACACCGCACCGCGGCGCGATACCATGAACGCATGACACCAGAACAGTCTCACCATCGCATGTTGATCGACAGGCTCGCGGCGCGCGCGACATCCGTGCTTGCCGCAGAGGAGCTGTTCAAGATGAACAATGAGAAGTTCAAGGCAGACCTCCTGGTCGCGATGAACGTTTATATCGAGGCGCGCCAGCAACTCGACGAGTGGGAGGCTCTGCACCCAGTCTTGGACCATCCGACACCCGACGCGTAACCGCGACTGGGCATCTGAATTACGCCGGTGTACTGTGGCGCGATTGCGAGACGTGCTTCGGCTCTTGTGACCTCCACCGTGTGCGGATCCTTGAGGATCATGCATGGGGTCGCGTTTTTCCAGCGAATTGGCTGGTTGTCCGCGGGAATACACACCGTCACACCGCTGTCTCGAAACGATTCCTGACGCGGTGACCGCGTGAGTCCGACCCGAAAACCGCTTCCTTTCGGGAGGGTCCGCACGGAATCGATTTTCGGCTGATGCCGCCGGTGCCGCATTGCGTACGATGGCCAAGATCAGACTGGTGACGCGGCCGCGTTTTGAGCGGCCAGTGGTCAGCCAGCTACCGCCCCAAACACACCTTTTGGTGGGTTTGAGCGAGCGGTCTGTCTCGACAGGAGGTGCGGCGATGCCCCGATGGGAGCAGGTGCTGGAACCGCTCGATGCGCAGTTGCGTGCGGACGGCACCGTCGGGCCGCAGCGCTTTCGGGCGGTTGCCTCGCGCCCTATCTCGATCCCGCCCGTCAGCCTGCCTCTCATTCCAATCCGGGTGTCATCGACAGGACCAGTCGCCACGCCTGCGTCTAAGCCGTCCAGCCGAAATGCGATGCCGGTGTTGGGGCGACTACGGCTCCACCTTGAATACGTGCGCACCATGGATGCAGGCGCCATCGTGGCCTCGGGCTTCCCGATGTGCGACCGGGCATGGTTTCGCCACGAGGTCGACCGCCTCGATCGCGCGAGGCGTCGGGCTCGTCGCGTCGGCGAATCACGGCTGGAGATTCCAGGGACCGCGCCGGACGCCGTTGAATCGATTGTCGAGTACTTCGGGCTCCGGGCGGTCGCAAGCGCGCTTGCGAGCGTCGCTGCTACTGATGATACTCATAGCCACCCGGCTTCGATTGGGCCTCTGATACCCCAGCGTGTTCGGTCAGCGGTGTCTGCTACGCATGTCAGTGACAACCGGGGATTGACCGCACGTGAGCGGGCGGCCAAGCGCGGCTTCTACGTCGCCTGATCCGGCGAAATCGCATGCTGCCCCCCACAGGCAACAGGCTGGTTGCTGGATATACTGCGGCGAGAGGACTGGCGCGTGACGGCGCGATCAGTGTTGAGGGGAGAGCGATGGGACTGCTCGACAAGCTCTTCGGCGGCGGAAAAAAAGACAGCGGCCCGACGCTGACTTACAAGGTTGGCGTCAGCGAAACCTGCCGATCGGTCGCCAAGAAGTTCTACGGCGACGAGTCACAGTGGGAGAAGGTCTACAAGCCGAACGAATGGCGCCTCAAGGAAGAGGTGCAATCCGGCACGGACAAGCTTCTCCCGGGCACCGAGCTCACCATCAAGGGGGCGAAGTTCGGACTGGACGGCCAGCCGCTCTAGGGAAGAGTGCGCAGTTGCCGGGCGGACCAACTTCCAGCGTCGCGGACCTACGCGGTTCGGCTGGCGCGGTTGTTTGGCACCCTGAGCCGATCTTCAATGGTGTGTCCGCGGACTTGGTTGCGGTCGATCACGTAGCTAGCCCCGTGGTCGTCCGCGGCGTGGAGCAACACGATAGGCACGTGTGACGCAGAAAGCACGTCGGCGGTCACCCCATGTTGCCGTCGGTGGCCCGGGTCCACGGCCACGACTGGCAGCACGCCCAAGGTCGCGTGCTCTCGTCGCATGTGGTCGACAATCACCTTGCTGGCATCACCGGTTCGGACGACCACGTGGATCCTGCTGGGGTCGACTCCGCAAGCACC
>CAILQO010000468.1 GCA_903836285.1 uncultured Chloroflexota bacterium | reverse complement strand
GCATGCCCTCGAGGACGGCGAGTGCGGCGTAGCCGACTTGGCGCCCGTTGGCATCGGCGGTTGCCGGGCCGCCCACGTAGTTGTCGCGCGGGCCTTGGTCGCCGCAGGGGAAGAGCATGAAGGCGCACGGGGCACCGGTAGCGGCTTCGACGACCTCGCGCAGGGCGCCCGGGTAGTCGGGGCTGATAAGGGTGTTCTCCCACGCGAGGGAGGTCGGGTGGGCGGCGTACCCGACGGCGGTGACGACGATGGCGCCGTCGTCGTCAGTTGCACGAAGTACGGTGACCGTCTGGTCGGCGGGCGCGTCGGGGTTGAAGCCACAGGCCCACAGGTCGTTGCCGACGTCGCGGTAGTCGCGGTTGGCGCCCATCTCGGAGGTACCGGAGCCGTAGGTGATCGTGACCGGCCGGGCATTGGCGATGGCTTGGGCGGCGGCACGGCTGACCGATTCGCGCGTGGACGCGTGGTAGCCGGGGATCAGGTCGCCGCCGGGGAGGGGGACGCGGTCGGGGTTCAGGAGGCCGCCGGAGTGGGTGTGGGAGCAGCAGACCTGCACGTGCGTGATGTCAATGCCGGTCGCGTCGGCGATGGCTTGGCGCAGGGCGCGGTCGTCGGGGCGCGACAGGCCGACGGCGTCGAGGTGAACTCTGATGAGGGGGGTGCCGTCGCCATCAAGCGGGGCGAGGGCAAGGACGTCGGCGATAAGCGGCCGGTGGACGCCGGTGGCGCGATCGTGGCGCGCGGCGCCCCACATGCGGTGGTAGATGCCGACCGGCGGGGTGACTTCGGCGCGCGCGTGGCCGAGGCGCAGGCGACTGGTGGGTGAGGCGACGGTCGACGTGGTCATCTGGTGGGATCCTCCGTGGATACAGGGTGCAAGTGATCGAGTGCGGAGTGTGGGAGACCGCTATTCCCACCCCATCGCGTCGCGTTCGGCGGCGGACAGTGGCTTGACGTAAAGACCAGCACCCTCTCGCCGCGGAAACGGCATCACCAAGCCCGGTGGCGGCGTGAAGCGTTCGACGCGAAGCGCCTCAAGCTTTGCCTCGTCGATCACGATCCCGAGGCCGGGACTGTCGCCGAGGTGGATGAACCCGTCCTCGAGGTGGTTGTCGTAGGTGAAGCATGGTTCGCGCCCCGGGTCCACGACCTCCATCGCGAGATGGTTCGGCAGGGCGGCGGCGAGGTGCGCCATGAAGTTCGCCGGGCAATTCATGAGGGAGACGGGCAACTCGAAGCCCGCCGCCATCTGGGCCACCTGCATCGCGCCAGTAATTCCGGTCGTGCCGGACCCAACCTGCACGATGTCGACCGCCTCGTTGAGGATAAGGGGGTAGAAGTCCGAGGCGTCGTTCAGGTTTTCGCCGGTCGCGACGGCGGCACGGACGGCGCGCGAGACCTGGCGCAGTCCGCGGTAGTCCCACCGGCGCGCCGGCTCTTCGACCCACGCCAGGTCGAAGTCGCGTTCGAGGTCGCTGATGAAGCGGATCGCCTGCTTCGGCGACCAGTACTCGTTGCTGTCGATCATCAGCGACGGGCGGTCTGACGCGCGCGAAAGGGCGTCGCGCATGATCGCGAGGCGTCGGCGGTCGGCGACCGCGTCGAGGCCGACCTTCAACTTGCCGCCGTCGACGCCTCGGTCGGCCATCCGTGCGTAGACGGCGTGGATGCCGTCGTCGTCAAGGCACAAGTCGATGCCGGAGGCGTAGGCCTTGCACCGACCCTCGCGCGCGCCGAGGAGGCGCCAGAGCGGTTCGCCGGCGGCCTTCGCCTTCAGGTCCCAGAGGG
>CAILQO010000467.1 GCA_903836285.1 uncultured Chloroflexota bacterium | reverse complement strand
CTTCCCGGCTATAAAAGAGCGGCAGTGGGGCAATTGCCACGGCGACCGCCGACCAGAGGGCCACCCCTCGACCGTATGCATGGTGCGCAAGGCCATACGTGACCGGCACCATGAGGGTGCCCGGAAGGATTGACAGGCTGCGGATGACGACGCCGTCGGTGTCGCCGCGGATGCCCGGTTCTGCGAGGGCAAGCCACGCGCCGAGGGAGACGTAGTAGCCGGGAGGATGCTCGAAGAGGGCGCCGGCGAGGCGTGCGACCAAGTCGGCGAGAGGAAGCATGGCGTACCGCAGGCTGACAATCTCGTCGAACTCAAGGTCGCCGAGGTCACCGAGTCTGGCTAATCGGAGGGCGAACGCCGCGAGAGTGACGAGGGCTAGGGCGACGCTGGCCCATCTGGTCATGCCGGCACCGTGCCGGGTCTGCGTGCGGTCTTCCATCGGGTGCTTGACAGCTGTAACGTCTCCGCGACCTGCTACGCCACCGCTGTGAGACCGTCGCAGCTCAGACGGGGTGCGTCAAGTGCCGACCATACTCGGGTGGTGGGAGGACAGCGGTGCGCGCGGCGGTGAATGACCTTGCGGGGATGGTGGCACGCCACGTGACGCGCGGACCGGTCGCGCGCGCTGGGGTCGCCGCTGTGGCGGGCGTTCTCGGTGCGACGCTCGCACGTTCGATCGGGCCAGAGGTGATCACCACTGGGTCGGCAGGTTCGGTCGTGGACGTCGCTTGGATCGGGGTCACGGTGGCGGTCACTTGTCAATTGGTGCTTGCTGGTCTCGCTTTGGTGGTGCCCGACTCGTGGCGCGCTACCCGGTAAGGGTGAACAGGACGACGCGAACGTCGTCGGCGCGGTCGCGGATCTCGGCGATCACGTGCGCACGTGGAGGGATCGTGCGCCCGGGCGTGATCACGAAGGCGTAGAGCGTCGCGGGGTCAGCCGGCTCCACTGGCCAGTCGACGGCGCGCATCTCGAAGGGGTCGAAGCGCAAGCTGCCGCGCCCTAGGGTGCCGCGTTGCCCCGTACCGCCGAACGTGAGGAATCGTGCCGGGTCGTACCGGGTCGACCAGAGCGCATGCAGGTACACCGTGCCGTCATTGAGTGGAATAGTCACACGCCGAAACTCGCCGGCATCGACGCGCGCCTGCGCCGCAGCGAACGCCTCCAGGACGCCATCAAGCCAGTACGACGGGTACTCAATGGGGTAGTAGCGCCGTGAGGCGTCCGCGTAGTAGGCCGCTGTCGGGATGACCATCGCCGCGTAGGCAATCGCCAAGGCAGGGCCGGCGCGATGGAACATGGTGGCGCCAGTTGCCTCGGCAGCTGCGCTGGTTGCACGTCGGGCGGTGTGGGAGACGCGTCGCCAGAGGGCGGTCGCGCCAATTGCTCCCACGAGGTACCACGCGGGAAGCATCACGATCGTGCGCACCGCGTGAGGCGCCTCGGTAGCCAACGATGCCGGGGCTGGTCCGACGAGCAGCCAGAGCCCGACGGCGGCGTGTGCGGGGCTGCGTCGACGATGCAGGATCGTCGCGATCCCCGCAAGGATCGGCAACGCGTCCCATAGGTAAAGCTGGCCGGTATCGGTGCCGTGATGGCGTGGCTGCGCGTCGCCGCTCGTGAAGAGGAACGTCGGGTTGAAGTGACCGACGTAGGCATCGATGGCGGTGCGCGCCGCCAAGGCGAAGGGATGGTCGAAGATCCACGGCACGCCAGCCTCGACGTCGCGCGTGATGCGCCGGGAGGAGGTCTCGTGCAGGGCTGGGTCGTTCAGGATTGACGCCTGCGCGAACCGTGCGCCGATGCGACCGTCGAGCAGTTGCCGTGCGAGCGGGAACGCGCCGACCGCCACGACCCCAACGGCGACGGCGATGGCGGGTGCGACTTGGGGCAGGCGCGCACGCCACGCCCATGCCCAGCTGGCGATCATGAGGGGCACGAAGACGACCCCGCCTGGGTACGAGTAGATCGCGAGTAGGGTGGCAAGGGCGGCACCAACAGCCCATCCGATGGTGGCGCGGAGGCGATTTGGGCCAGATGGGCCGTCGGTGGCGCGGAACCCCTTGGCGAGGAAGAGGGCGAGCAGCGTCACCGCAAGGGTGATGAACGCCGCCTCACGCGCGCCCCGACTGAACTGCAGGTGCCACGGGGAGACGGCAAGCGACGCAGCGGCGACGAGGCCCGTCGCGCGGTTGACGAAGAGGACCCGTGCGACGGCGTCGATGGCCGGGATCGTGAGGGTGCCGGCGATGGCGCCGGGCAGGCGGATTGCCCACGTGGTCGGGCCGAAAATCGCAATCGACGGGACGGCGGCGTAGACGAACGCGGGGCGCTTGTACTCGCCGAAGGCGCGGAAGGCGGCGGGGTACGGGGTGCCGTACTCGTCACGTCCGGTGACGAGGATGCTCCACGCGTTGTAGCCGATCGAGAGTTCGTCAGGATCCGGCGCCGGCGGGAGGGTGTCGAGATCCCACGTGCGCAGGAAGAGGCCGAAGACGGTGATGGCGACGAGCGTGAGGACATGGAGGCGTAACGGCGACGGCGCCTCTCCGGTCATTTGCCGCGCATCCCGGCGATGACTGCGCGCACGGACGCTTCAAAACTATCAATCACGTCGCCAAGTACTCGGAGGTGCGGCGATGCCGGTCGTGGAGGGCGCGAACCATGGATGGACGGCCCCCGGATCTTCACGAGGGTCTGGCCACCTGACAATCTCCGGGGCCCCCCACCCTGCCCAGTCGTTCCGGCTATCGCCATTATAATCCGTAGTTAATCTAATAGTAATGTCTTTTCCATCATATTTATCCAAACTTATCCAAAAATCATGCCATCTCAACTGGTTTGGATCGGCACGCGGATTGAGCACGAGACGATACAACTCCTCATAGGTACCATCAGGGACCGTTACTCCGACGCGAAACTCAACGCCGTCCCCAAACGGTTTAGACGCCACGCTTGGATCCATGGCGCACGATCCGTGGAACATTTCGTGCTGGCGCACGTGGTGGTTGATTTCCAGGTCGGTCTTGGGGTGGGAATAGATCCACCGTCTTCGATCGACGCGAGATTCACTTCCATAAACAAAACCAATCACACGGCTTTCGACGTATGGTGACTGAAATCCCCAAGATTTCCCTGCCGGAGTAGAGACTTGTAACCTTCCACCAGACAAGTCTGAAAATATATCACGAATAATGCGATTCTGTCTCATACGCGTGTGCGTTAAATTTACAAGCACAATGCAAATGAGCACTAAACATATAATAATCAAGTGATGATAATCGAAAATGCGTTTTGTTACTAATATAGTGGTGTCGAAATAATTAACAAATATAATTAATAAAATTGCAACTATTGAAAATATAATACTGTAGATGTTATTAGATATCATAAGTTTAAAAGAATGAGTTCCGATCGGACAAGACAATTTCATGATGCCAAAATTCAAGTTTCTGCGGGGCTGCTCTCCAATGATCGAGATTGGTACGTGTAAATTGTCCATCTTTGCAGACCACAACGGGAAATACATCTGGTGAATTGCAATCTCCGATCGTTCATGGCAATCGACGTCAAACGAAATATCCCCGTCCGAGAATGTCGCTGAACGAAAAACGGCATTTCCCGCAATGACGCGGAATAATCCGGCAATCCATCCAGATTGGGGAAATTCCTCATCTAGGACGCGAATTCCCCTTCGTAAACTTGGACTCGTTTGAATATCCCATGCCGCAGTCTTGGGCAAGAATTCACCGCCAGAGGTGGTTCCTCCACCATACCGATTAGATTCTGTAGCAGATAATAAATCTTTTCCACTCCACGCATAAGTTTCTACTACATTAAGATTTCTGGGAGTATCGAAGATGGATTGTTAAACTATTATAAATACAAATACTATAGAAAAATATCGAGTCAACGATGTCAGGAGTGAGTTCCATGAATGCGTTGCTCTCACGGGCGAACTCGGCGAGCCGGGCCATGCCAGTGAGATGACGAATGCAGACAAGAGATAGGCTGGGCCGTGTAGTCGCCACGGAAACTGAACAAACTTTAAGAATGGAATTGAATTCCAAATGCTCTCCGAAAGATAAGTGTTCATAAATATAATAAAAGTAATAATTCCACAGAATACAAATTGAATATATAAAATAGATTTGCTAGATCTATGTAAAACAATGGAAATAAGAGCGCACAGAAATGTAGCGACAAATATGGCCCCGTGGAAGGGTACGGCACGATCATTTAATAGCTCGCTGTAGATGTGCTGTGGCTGAAAGTCGAAGACGCTGGTGACATTGGCCCCAAAAGACGGTGCCGGGCCAAAAAATCTAGGTGATTCCGAATGGAATAAATTCGACGCTAAATCATTTTGAACATATGATAAGAATAAAATAGAGTCAATCAAATAAAAAGAACTAAATAGTATTGAACAAACTAATACACAAATAATCACTAAAAATAATAAAATCGCATGGCGCAAACTTCGTGAGAAAAATATAATATAATGAATTAAAATGATCGCACAGAGAAATAAATATATGAATGATGATATATTGTGAGTCAATAAAACAAATGATACAGAAATAACTGATAGCGTAAAGTATTTACGAGAGAATGCTCCAGAGTGCAATAATTGCGTTGTGAAATAAAGAACCCAAGGTAAGGCTCCGAGGGCGATTGACTCGGGTAGCGCTCCTCGTGCGAGTAGGTTGGCAATGAAGGGATACGGTGACGAAACGTAGAGCAATGCGCAAATGATGCCAGCGTTCGTGTCTCGATAGCGCGATACGAATCGATATGCACCAATTCCGCCGATGATTGCTGAAAACAGGCCGACCAGTTTTATTGAAAATAAAATAAAGGAGTCATTAAATAATGAGAATGCTGATATGATGTACACCGGAATGGGTGGGGTGAAAAGCAATAATGGATAACCATACCCGTAGTAGAGGCTAGAAAACCATCTAGGATAGATAATGCCTTCACTAAGAGAATAATTTAACAAATAAGAACGAATGTAGTGACTTGGCAAATCGACGATGGAGTCCCATTGCAGAAGTGGAGATAACCACCGATACAGTACGATAACGCATGAGAGGAAAATAAGCGCGTACGGAAATAAAAAATATAATACTCGTCGAGCGACTACAGGCCATTGTGATCGCTCACGATGAAAGAAAGCGACCATGTCCCGCCAGTAATCCGGATCGTTCATGCGCGCGAGTATGCGCTATCCGCTCCGTGTCTGGTCCTTGGCGTGGCCGGTACCCTGCCATTCGGTGGAAAGGTCGGCAAGAGGGTCACGGCTTGATGGCGCGTGGGTCTTCGTGGCCGTCTTGGCGTCGGTCTACGCTGTCCTGCCGCTGGTTGCCACCGTCCTGCTGACGCGGACCGACGACGGCGACGAGTTCCTGCTGCGCGCCTTCACCCTCGACCGCGCACTGGCGGCGCACGCCACGTACCCGAGGTGGCTGCCGGACCTGTACCTCGGCTTTGGCTACCCGGTCTTCGCGTTCTACGCGCCGGTGGCTTACCTGCTGGTTGCCGCGTTGACGCACATCGGTGCCGGGACGGTCGATGTCGCGGCGCGCGTCGTCGCGTCGACCATTGTGGTGCTTGCCGGGCTTGGGGCGGCCGTGCTGTCCCGGGAAATGGTGCAGGAAGCGGGTTCAAACAGGTCACGGGGGCGCGCCATCGCCGTCGGGGTCGTCGCGGCGGTTGCGTACGTGGGTGCGCCGTACCCGTTCGTGACGAACATCTTCCTGCGCGGCGACCTCCCAGAGGCGATGGCGCTAGCCATCTTGCCGTGGTTCTGGCTGGCGTTACGTCGCCTGCTTCAGCACGACCGGCCAGTAGCGCTGGAAGGTGTCGTGATTGCCGGGCTTTTCGGTGCCGTGACGATTCTCGCGCACCAGTTGAGCGCCTTGATGGCCGCCGCCACGATGTCGCTCGTGGTGGTTGGCCATTCTGGTCGTGGTTGGTCGTGGGGTGTCGCCACCCGGGTTGCCATTGCCGCGAGCATCGCTGTTGGGGCGACTGCACTCCTTTGGGTTCCGCTCGCGGTCGAGTCGTCCGCAGTTCGCCTCGACGTGGTCGGCCACGATGTACCGGAGGTCGTGGCACGGCTGTCGCCCGTGTGGGCGCCCGCGGTCCTGGCTTGGCCGTACCCGCACGGCTGGGATCCACTTCGGTTGCTCGCTCCAGAGGGTCCCGTCTTACCTGGGGTCACTCAGGTGGTGATCGTCGTGGCGTCGATGCTGGTGGGCTTGGCAACCACGTGGCATCGACCGATATCCGGGTTGGCGGTCGGTCGTTGGCGCGGCGACGTCGTTGGTGTGGTGCTGGTCATCGGCACCAGCTGGCTCATGAACCTTGAACTTTCGGCGGGAACATGGTCGGCAATCGCACCGCTTCGGGTGGTGCAGTTCCCGTGGCGACTCCTAGGACCGCTTTCTCTGGGAGTGGCGTTGATCGGCGCCATGGCCTTGTCACGAATGCACGTTCCGATGGCAATCGGTGCGGCGGTCACGGTGGGGGTGCTGTCGTGGGGCGACTCGCTCGGCGCGTTGCCCCGACCGATGGCGCCCGATGACGCGGACCGGTACGACGCCGCCTCGATGGTTGCCGACGATTACGCCTTCGACCGTTGGGGCGCCTCCACGACGACCGGTGACGGCGAGTTCACGCCCCGCGCCGTCGATATCCGGCGCCCGGACGGTTCGCTTGGCGGCCCGGTTCGCCTCGACCGCCTTGCACCTCCGGGGGCGTGGGTCGGCGGCCTCGCGATGGTGCAGTCAGGCGAGGGGTACGTGGCATCACTGCATGGTGACGCAACACGCCTGCGCGTGGTTGTGGAGGCCGGGGAGACGGGGGCGACATTGGCAATCCACCAGTTGGACTTCCCCGGTTGGCGGGCGACGGTCGATGGTGCTCGCGTGGATGTCCAGTCGGCGACCGAGGTGCCCGGCTCCGGCGTCACCCCAGGGTGGCTAACCCTGGCGATCCCACCGGGTCGGCACGAAGTCGCGGTCTGGTTCGGCGCGACATGGCCCCGACTGCTCGGCGATGGGGTGACGTGTGTAACGCTTGCGCTGATAGGTTTTGCCCTCGCGCGCGAGTGGCGTGGCGGGGCGTCGCGGCCAGTCGGTACGACGCTTGTCGTGGCTGGCCTGTTGGTATTGGCGACGTGGAACCTTGGGGCGGAAGCGCTGACTGTCCGTGCTCCGACGGCGACGTCACCCGCTACCGAACGAGTCGTGCTCGACGTCGTGGAGGCGGTGCGCCGCGGTGATGCGTCGCTGCAGTCGCCGTCAGGTGCACGCCTCGGTCCCGACGCCTTCCTCGACGCGGGTTGGCTTGACGTGCGCCCACCTCCTGGTCGACCGATACAGGTGGGAACGGGTAGGCGCTGGCTCTACATGCATCCACCGTCCCGCGCGGCGGTGCGCGTGCGGGTTCCGGCGGGAGGAGCAGTGTTGCAGTCGGGGATAGCGATTCGGCCGGATGCCTGGGAGGTGCCCGAGGGCGATGGTGTCCACTTCATCGTGGAGGTCACCCAAATGGATGGCACAGGCGGCGCGCGGACAGCCCTGTTCCAACGGGTGAATGCAAGGGCGAACCTTGACGAGCGACGATGGGTGGAGGTGCGGGCCGACCTCGGCGAGTGGGCCGGGCGCGAGGTCGACCTCGTGCTGCGGACCGAACCGGTCGACACCGTGGCCTACGACTGGGCCGGATGGGGGAATCCCCTCGTGGTCGTGCCAGGTGGGATCTTGCGCCCGGCGAACGGCCCGCAACCGCCGGCGTCGGTCACTGCACCGCGCACGTGGATGGTCGATCAGTAGGTAGCGGCGCACGTCTTCGGCGTGTCCGTGCGCCGGTGGTGCGCGTTCTCAGGAAGTGACCGGGCACGGTTGCCGCCGCATGGCCGATGCACCACGGTAGCGCGGACCCGCGGCGGACAGGGGGCGAGGCGCTTGGATCGGTTCGAACGGGCGACGACCCGGGTCCTGCGTGGGGTCATCGTCGGCGGGGCCTCCCTTGGGGTGATTGCCGCGTCGGTACTGGTTGGCGTCGTCGCCGCGCGGGCCGCTGCGGAGGCCGGGGCGCGTGTCGTGCACCTCGCAACCTTGGTCGGGGTCGGTGCCTCCGTGATTGCGATGGTGGCGGCCGTCGGGTGGTGGTCGGGTCGGTGGCTTGCGCGCTTCCACCCAGGGATGCCGGTGACCCAACGCCGCCTGTTGGTGGCGCTTCCTTGGTGGCCGGCGGTTGCCGCGGTCGCCCCACTGGCTTCGCTGACGGTGAGCGGCGATGTCGCCCATCGGCTGCTGAACTTGCCTCATGAGGGCATCGCGTTCACGACGTATCTGTCGTGCGTGTCGCTGGTGCTGCATCTGGGCACCATCGCTGGCGCGTGGATGACAAGGTCGGAGGTATGGGCCCACCCTACCCCAGTCCATGGGCACCAAGCGACACATTCCTTGGACAACGCGGCGCTGGGTTTTGCTGACGGGGCTGCGGCCGTGCCCTCAAGAGATCGCCCCGCAGAGAATCCATGGGGCATCTCGTCACTGGTGCGTGGCCTCATGCTGGCTGTGACCGCGACGGTGTCGATCAACCAGGCGCTGTTCAAGTACCTCACGGCGCAGCAGGGCGAGTTCGGCACGCATCGCTACGCCGCCATCCGCTTGTTGCGCGGGGACGACCCGTTCGACTCGATGCGTGAGGTCTGGCAACAGATCAACGTCCCCCCGGTGACCGTCGCGATTGTCTACGTGCCGTGGGCGATGTTGCCCCTCGATTGGGCGCTGATCGGCTGGGGAATCCTGCACATCGGTGCCATCGTGACGTCGACCGTGCTCGTGGCGCGCGCGTTTTTTGTGCCACGGATTCCGTCAGACATCCTCGCGGCGGGCATTCTGCTGATGCTTGCGGTCTACGAGCCGTGGCGTGACACCATCTGGTTGGGGCAGCCGAACGGCTTCATCTTCTTTTTCCTCGCCGTCGGCCTGTTGATGGCGCGGCGCGACCGCTGGTTCTGGGCGGGCGCGTGCATCGCGATGTCGCTGCTGTTCAAGCCCATCGCATCGTGGCTGGTGCTGTACGTCGTCCTGACCCGTCGCTGGTCGGCGATGGCTGGGGGGGCGGTGACCGGTGGCGGCCTCATCCTGCTGTCGCTGCCGTTGGCTGGGACGAACTG